>NZ_JBSXNR010000047.1:0-102153 GCF_056857735.1 Flagellimonas sp. L-11 | reverse complement strand
GCCCGAACAGTAGGAATATGTCCTCTCTCTATGAAGGTTTCAAGGATATGAACGAATGGAAGGTAAAAAGCGCGAAGGATGAAGTTCGGAAACGAATTCAAGATGTGTCATTGTCATGACAAATCTTGCTTTTGCTCCCGAAGGTCGCAAAAGATGATGTGAAAATGAAGAAAGAGTTCGTCCAGTTCCGGTGCTCGGTCTACGAGAAGAAACTGCTGAAGGTCAAGGCCCGAAAGAGCGGTCTTTCAATCAGTGAATACTGCCGCCGTGCTGCCTTCGAAGACCGTATCGTGGAGCGCATGACGGACGAACAGATAGAGGCCTATAAGCTATTGGTCAAATACCAACGGAACTTCAAGCTGATCACCAATATGTTCCGCAAGCGGAACCCCAGATTGGCAGAAGAAACGGCCCAGCTGGCCAAAGAGATACGACAACACCTTTTAAATTTCAAGAAATGATAGGCATGGGAAAGTCCATATCGCACACTTCGGCCTCCATGAGCTACGGGATGAACCAGGAGAAAGGATCGGAGATCATCCACAGCCAATATCTGGCAGGGGAGACCCCACGGGAGATCACCGAGGAGTTCAAGGTCATCCAAGAGCAGAACGAACTGTGCCGGAAGAACACGCTCAGCTTTGTGCTCAGTCCCACCATCGAGGACGGCAGGAAACTGCAAAGGGAACAGCTCAAGGAAATGACCGAGCGGTTCCTCAAGGAAATGAACCTCAAACAGCACCAGGCCGTTGCCTTTGTCCATAGGGACAAGGAACATGTGCACGTCCATCTGTACGCCAACCGGATAAACTTTCAGGGCAAGGCCTACAATGACAGTTTTATTGGAAAGCGGAGCCAACAAGTGGCGGAACGGGTGGCCAAACAGATGGATCTGACCACGGTAAGGGAAGTACAGCAGGAAAAACTGTACCGGATGCAACATGTCCGATCGGAAATACAGAAGATCCATGAAAAGGTCATGGCGAGGGACCGGCCAAGGGATTTTGACCAGTATATCAAATCCATGGAGCAGAACAATGTAAGGGTCATCCCGAGCATCAATAGGCAGAACAGGCTACAGGGTTTCCGTTTTGAGTACAAGGGAACCAACCTAAAGGGAAGCGAGGTGCACCGGTCCATGTCCATGGGCAGGATCGCACGTCAAATGAACTTTGAAAGGAACATGGCACAACGAATCGCCAAGGACAAGAGCATGCAGCTTTTGGGTAGGACAGTCAATGTCCCAACGAGTTTGACCCAGACCATCATAAAGAAAACCATCAAATTGGCCATCAAGGTGGTCAGGGACACTGGAATAGGAATCTAAACACAACAACATGGCAAAACTGGACGAGATAGCGGAACTGTTGACCGAAGAGATCAACGGATTTGAAAAGAGTATCGGCCGATTGGAAAAGGTTCATGAGGATTTCAAAAACCTTCCATTAAGGCCAGATACCAGCGAATTAAATGCTCTTCTAAAAGAGTATGGCAACAAACAAAAAAACGACATTAAGGAACAACAAAGACTGATGGAAAGGATTCTTCATAAAGTAGAGCGGTCCGTTCTCTTGCCCAGTTGGGCCATAAAACTTACTTGGGGGTTGTTGGTCACGGTCCTTTTGGTCCTTGGTTTTTCAATCTACAAGGTGTCAAGGATATCCAAGAAAGAACAGGTTGCATATGTAGAAGGTCAAGATGATGCAATTGAACACTACAGGACATTCTTTGAAGAAAGCCCAGAGGCAAAGGAACTATATCAAAAATGGCTGGAGGATAATGGCCAAAAGTAGGACAGCGCCCTATCCTATTTTTGTTCAACGCTTATCTTCCCAAACGCTACAAAAATAGGCCAGGATCCATGCGCTGAAGTTGTGAGTAAGGATTTGGGACTAGGAAGGGTTAAGGCTACAGTTTAACCAATTTCTGATTATAATTGTCTAGTATATTATTCGGCAGGGACTTCAGATATATTTGAGTAGTTGATAGTCGATTATGGCCAAGCATGGAAGAAATAGCTTGTAAGGGAACGTCCTGCAGCATAGCTTGGGTTGCAAAACTATGACGAGATACATATGAGGTCAACCGCTGCTCTATCTTGCATTTTTTTGCAATTTCTTTAAGCCCTTTATTATATCTCTTTCGTGCCCATAAGACGTCTTTATATTGAAGTTCAAATGTGGCTCTTTTAATGATTGGAAATATAAATTCAGACCTCTCTTTATCCTTAAGATAAAACGAGAGGATTTCCTTTAACTGAGGCGTGATGTTAATATCATAAGGCTTTGACGTTTTTTTTCTTTGGAATTTAATTCGGTTGTCAATGATATTTTGAACCCTTAAAAAAGCCAAGTCCATAAAGGAAATACCATAAAGCATATAAGAGGCAAGGAAGTAATTTCTATAGTGAAACAGACTATCCGTTTCTTCCAGTTTTAAAAGCATAATTGATTTGATGCTTTTAATGTCAAGCGCTCTTTTTTCTGTAGGAGTAGTTTTAATCTTATAATGTGTAAAAGGATAAGCATCTCTAGAAACAACATCAGACTTAATGGCCTTGTTAAAGACCGCTTTGATTGTTCTCATATACGTCGATAGGCTGTTAACAGAATTACCTTTGGAAAAGTGCCAGTTCTCAAATCTTTTGAGAAAATCATAATTGATTTCGTTGAATTTGATATCATTTCCATCAGCGAATTTCTCCAATACCTTAATTACCGCGTAGTATGTGTTTGCATTACCATAACGTTCAGCTGCTTTTAACTCATCGACAATATCCTCGCTAAACTTAAAAAATGAATCCAATGATGCGGTTTTTACAATCTTCTTCTTAAGCTGCAAAATGGATAAAAAGTTAAGCTCGTCCTTTTCGTTCAGGTCATTAATTATGTCGACCGCTCTGGTCTTTTCTTTTAAGAGTTGATTATTTAGTTTACTAACTGATGAAGTTCCTTTGAATGCTCTTTTAACTTTCTCGTTTTTATTATCCCAAAATTCCTTTTTTATTGATTGACCTAAGCTTATGGAAGTTGTTTTTCGAAAATGGGTTAATCGTAAAATAATAGGATAGGAGTCATCTTTTTTCTTCCTACGCGTATCTAAAGAAAGTTTTATATTGGTATTCATCCTAATCAAAGGTAAAAAAAATTTGCACGCAATTTGCACGCAAATGGGTGATTTTATTTGAAATTAAATGAATACGAAATTATATAAAATACTGAAAAACAATTTATTATATATTTATTTGTATTGGATTGATATGGTAATCCTCTTGCTGGCAGGCAAGAGGTCACCGGTTCGAATCCGGTATTCTCCACCAGTTTTTACAAGGCTTCAAGAGTTTTTGACTTTTGAAGCTTTTTTTATTTGCACGCAAATCTGGTTTTAAATTAACCATGGTATTATTTGATACAAATCGCCCTATTTCAATACCTTTTAATCTTTTGTAGAATAATCTTTTGAAAAAGGATCACATCTATTACATGCGTTAGCTTCAATATTATATTTAGGAATCTAAGTCCCATAAAAGGTGAATTAACGAAACAAATAAAAGAGATCACAATTGGGGCCGAATGACAACAGAATTTTTGAAATAGAAAAGCGGTTCAAAAAAAAGGCTGCTTTATAATACTTTAAAATAATTCTTTAATTAAACAATCATTAAGTCTGCATGCCATTTGAGGATAATAAGATTTGGGTGAATAAAGAACACACGTTCTTTATTTCCTTGTTGTCAGTAATTTTGACCCGTCTCTAAGGAGTAGGAAATCAATGCTTACTGAAATAGAAAATCTCTGCTTGGGGTATTAAAGTCACCAGTCCTAGACTTGAATACTAATTGATACCAATCCGTAGCTTCAAAAATATTGCTTTGGTTCTTTACTACCCCTTCAATATATTGTTCATAGGAAGAAATTGAACCATAGGAAATCAGTTCTACCTTCTCCACTTTAATATTACCACTCTGATGGACTGATTTTACAGGATGAGAAATACTTACGGGCAATTCCGGGACAATAACCGTACTCATTTCCTGACTGCTAAATGTAATGTTCCAAACATAGGTCAGATTATCGAAATCCACGCATTCTACTCTACCAACTACATGATCGGTTCCCTGTACAGAGAGGTTGATCTGGTTATTGGAAATGGCATAGTCTAACGAAACATCCGGTATCGTGTAAGTAGCCAAGGGACTTCCTTTACGCTCAGTATAATAATTTCCAAATTGAAGGGCATGCCTATATGAATAGAATGTTGAATTCAGGAGATAATCCATAGGGGAATCCAAAATCCCTACCCGGTTCCAAACAAACATCTCGTGATACTTGTTGGACACATCATCCTCCTGTGATAGAGCCCCGGCTATACGCAAAATCGAGTTTGTGCTAGCTAATGGATTTGGCGAGTTAACCACGAGTTGCTTGCTCTCAAGGTTGTCACTACGCAAATTGGCCTTGTCCAAAACATAACCCGGAGCTGGAGGATTAGGTATTAAAACATTTTCGTAAGTGAATAGATCGAATAAATATATCTGGTCAAAAGAATCAAAATTTAGGGGATTCTCTGCAGTTGAAAAATTTAGAAAGCCTTGGGCTGTGTCAAGATAAGCTGTATAACTCGCTGGTGAATCGTCCATCGATTGAAAAAAGCTATATGAGGTACCACTTTCACCTATTAGCACATCGTTGGAAAGGAAATTGACGATAGGCACCTGAGTGCCTGTACCAGTTCCTTCTCTTCTAACCGGTTCTGATAAGTTAAGCACCCCTGGATTACCCCTTGTCAGATTTTGATGCGTTGTTATACTTGCCATACCGCCGTTGTCCTTCAAAAAGAAGGAAACCATAAACTCGGTGGACATGTCGAAAGATTCCGCTACACTTAATGTAATTTGACGGTCCTCTGGGTTAACTTCTTCCCAGACAACGACCGACCCGTCCATGCGGGAAACGAATATAACCGCAGCTGTAATGTATGGGCTGATACGATTTTCGGGAATATTAACTTCAATAAGCCTGCGGTGGATGTTAGCCCCTAATGTTATAGAGGATGTATTTCCCATCCCGTCAATCGCGATGATTTCAAAAGTCCCGTCCCCAACCACAAAACCTTCGGGGTCAAATTCATAATTGATTGGTATTTCGGAATCCACAACGATAAGAGTCTCGTTATTGAACTTAATTTCCGTTGAAACCACTCCAGAATAGTCATCTGTTACTGTCGGATTCAATTGTAAAATTTCATCGATTATAACTCCATCCGTCAGGTTTTCGAATGAAACCTCCGGCCCTGAATTATCTGTTATAAAATTAACTTCGAAGGTAGCTGTATTGCCGGCAACATCATTGGCCTCTATCTTAAGTGTGTTTGGACCTTCCGGCAAAATTGAAGTATCAATGTTTGATTCGTACGGACCTTCAACTTCAATTTGTGTATGTAGTTCGCCATTAAGATAGAACATTATGGATTCCAACTCTTCATTATCCAAAACCAAAAACGAAAATGGATTCGTGCTGCCGGTCAAAACTGTATCAGAAACCAAAGAAACATCACTGATTACGGGTATTTCATTGTCCACATTGATTATCTGCTCTTTCGAAGCAATGTTACCTGCCTTATCTGTCGCAACAATTTTCAAGGTATAATTCTTATATTTTCCTGCAAGGGATTTTGATTCGTATTGTGAAACATCAATGGTAATGGAAAAAGGAGCAGATGTATCCTCACCTACTTTTTCATTGTTGAAAAAGGCTTCGATTTTACTTATGCCGTTAGCATCCTGAGCTGATATTGTAATTTCTATTTTATCACTTACTACAAAGGGAGAGCCTTCTGTAATATTGGGAAAACCTTCGAATGTAAGGTCTATGGTAGGAGGTGTACTATCATTTTCCAGTGAATCAATATCTTCGCCATTGGAGGAACAGGCAATAAATACAATAGAAATTATGAGCATCAGTGCTCTCAAATAATTAGCCATAAGCAGTAAGGTTTGGGTGTCTAGAAATTCACTTAAATTTTAGGTGTAAAATCCGACTGCCTTCCAAACACGCAAAATGAGTCAGTTTAAATGTACGAAAAATCGGATATAACTTAAACAATAATGAAGGCTTTCGGAAAGGCCACTGGTTTTCCCGATAGTTATCGGCACGTTATTCTCTAAAAAAAGAAAAGCACCTCACAAGCGGGGTGCTTTTTTATTTGGCTTAGCTGAATATCCTCCCAAACTTCTCAGGAATCTCATCTTTAATATAGATGTTTTGTTGGGTAAACGGATGCCTAAACTCCAACGAATAAGCATGTAAATACAGACCTCTGCCCTTCAAAATTAAGTCTTCTAATGTGTATTCTTTAGGATGTCCCAAACCGAACAAATGCTTGCGTAATTGGTGTCTTCTGCCCGTTTTGGGATGCAATTGCACCAAATTAAGGATACCGAACCGTTCCGAGGGTACGGATTTGATTACTTTATAATCTGATTCTGACGGTTTCCCGTCTATTTCTGATGTTATGGTTCCGCTGCTTTTCATTTTACCAATGGCAACGGCATAATAGATTTTTGCAATGGTTTTTTCCTCGAACATTTTGTTCAAGGCTCGGATGCTGCCGCTCGTTTTCCCGACCAAAACAATACCCGTAGTTGCATAATCCAAACGGTGGACGGGTTGCGGTGTGGTAACATCCGATAGTGTACTGGGCTTAAGATTTTGCGGTAAGGTATTGGCTATGGTCATAAACTTATTGCCACTCACTTCAATGCCCGCAGGTTTGTGAATGACAGCTAAATAGTCATCTTCAAACAATACAGTAAGCGGAATAATGAGCTGTTTCTTTGGGTTGGTCTCTTTTGGAATGGATAAACTGATGTGCTCCCCTCCGGTAATTAAAGTAGCCGTCGTGGCAATGCTGTCATTTACGGTAATATACTTTTTCTTTATGGCTTTTTTAAGCGCTGATTTTGTAGCTACAGCCTCAAAAATACCTACGCCATATTCCTGTAACCGTTGGGGATTGATAATATTGGGGACGGTATGGGTTTGGGTGTGATTGATGTATTGTGTGGCTTTTGGTGACGGTCAAGTATAGGCACTTCACTTTCGGTTTGCCGATATTGATGTTAGCGGATCGTTTTTTATTCAGATTGTTTGATTTCTCTTTTTTGCAGGTTGAATACAGTTCCTGCCGGGTCTTGAATCCAATGCATATTTTCTGGAAGCTCTTCGAGTTCGTCACATGTTCCCACACCGTTTAATTTCAAATAGTTTGTCGCTACTTCTACATCGGGAACCGTAAGCTGTAACCAAGTTTCTGAATGTGTGTAGTTGTCCACACAGTCCAACCATATTATATTGTTTCCGAATTTTACTTTGTGTGTTTTTGAAACGGTTGGATTATCAATGGGTATTTCTTCGACTTTCAACTTTAGAATGTCCCTGTAAAAAGTAACGCTTTTCTCATATTTACTTTTGGGAATCTTTATCGCAATATTAATTCCTGCTTCAAATTCTGCTTTCATGCTTATTTTATTTTTCGGATACTGCACTTAACTCTTTTGTTAGCTCTTCTACCTTTTCTGGTTTGCCGTGAAATTGTGCTGGTGTGTTTTGAAAAAGCTCAATTCTCCAAACGTTATTCTGCTTTATTGCTGTTATGGTTTGGATAGCATTAGCTGCTGGATTAATTTCTTCTTGTCCGGGAGGTCTCATACCAACAATGGCTCGAAGGATAGCAATTTCTGAGTTCAAAAAACGGACTTCTTTAACCTTCCAAATATAATCTGCGGTTTGATGGTGCTCAAATATTTTCTCAATTTCAGCTTTTATTTCTTTTTTACCATTGTATTGACTCCCGTCAAACCCTATAGATATTCCATTGTCAGTAAAGCATGATGCCATTTTGGTTGCATCTTGCTTATTCCAAGCGATTAGTAAATCAGCATGTAGTTTTTCTAATTCTGCTTTATCCATTTTCTTTTCATTTAAAGCTTCTTTGAATATTTATATTCCCTTTTGTCCAAGTCGTCATAGCTATAAAAGGACTAACCGTGTTAATTAAAGGTCACGGTAACTGTGCTGGATATCAGGAATCTTCTCCACTATCTGTTTGGATGCATCATAAATGTAGCATTTTTTGTAGGAAAACTACATAATTGGTCTTTTCTGGTTTCTCCCTTCAAACATTAACCATCCTTTAGGATGGATTTTTTGTATTTGGCACTTGCTTTTTTGAACTTTACTTCAAAACAAATCAACATGAAACTAGAAGGAAAAGTAGCATACATCACAGGAGGAACCAAAGGGATAGGATACGGTATTGCCGAATGCTTGTTGGAGCAGGGCATGAAGGTGGCCATTAGCGGTAGAAGCCAAAAGAGTGCCGACGCTGCCGTAAAAAGCTTGAACAATCCAGATAAAGTATTGGGTTTGGTATCCGATGTGGCCAAGTTGGATGATGAGAAAAAGGCCGTAGCGGCGATACTCGACAAATGGGGACAATTGGACGTAGTCATGGCCAATGCAGGTGTAGGGCATTTTGCCCCTATTGATGAAATGGAGGACGAAAAATGGCATCAAATGATCGATACCAACCTAAACGGGGTTTACCATACACTAAAAGCATCCGTCGAGGCCTTGAAAAAATCCGAAGGCTATTACATGACCTTGGCCAGTTTGGCGGGAACCAACTTTTTCCCCACCGCAGCGGGCTACAACGCCACAAAATTTGGAGTGGTCGGTTTTACACAGGCTGCCATGCTGGATTTGAGAAGGTACAACATTAAGGTAACCACGATTATGCCCGGTTCCGTGGCCAGCCACTTTAACGACAACGAACCATCGGAAAAAGATGCTTGGAAAATTCAGCCCGAGGACATTGGTAAATTGGTCATCGATTTGCTTACCATGCATCCACGTACCTTGCCAAGTAAAATTGAAGTACGCCCTACACGACCCGATTTAAAATAATTCAGTCGATTTTTTCCATGAGGGGAACTGTGGCATCACAAATTTCCCCAATCAATAGGTGCAGGTAATTTTCAAAGGTGGCCAGTGTATCGGCATTTATCAGGGTGTTCTTGTCCTCTGAAAACGGGAACAATCCTTGGCTCAAATTTTTAAATGAGATGATTCCCGCCTGTACGTCACTTATACCGTGTTTTTTGGAATATAGGTAGGCATAACAGAGCAATTGGAACGCCTTGCTCTTGTCATAATCGGTAATAAGGGCTTCCCAATCCGTTATTTTTACGTTTTTGGGTTCTACCCTGCCCGTTTTATAATCAATGATTCTAGTGGTTCCATCGAACTCATCCACACGGTCCAAAGTCCCTTTTAATTTGATGGGGAAGTCTAGCCCTGGAATGGTAATAAATTCTTCGTAGCGTTCTTCCAGCGCTAAAATTTTGATTTGGTGCCGTTTTACCTGCTTTAGTTCATCGTCCAAGAAATTGTGCAGGTATTTTATGATGACATTATACACCAACAGGAATTTGCCTTTGGATACATCAACGCCAGAAAGATTTTTTTCAAAATGATGCTTAACCACACCGGCAACCTGTGTTTTTAGGCCTTTTACGTTTTCTTCCGTCAACAACTCATTGACAAGGGGGGTGTAGAGTTGCTCCAAACTATCGTGAATGATGGTTCCGAAAGTGTTGGTCGCAATATTTTCTTCCACTTCTTCCAAGTCATTGATTTTTAAAATATTCCGAGTGTAAAAATCAATAGGGTTTCTAATGTAATTGGTCAAAGATGTGGGCGAAAAACCGTTTTGGGCAAAAACCTTTAAATCTTCCATAAACTGAATGCCCTTTTCAATTTGTATGGGCGGTTTCGACTCAATGGAAATTTTGGGCGAAGCAATGGTATGGGTAATGTTTGATTTTAGATTTTCGTCCGTTAACAACTGTGTTATCAATCGGCTTTTTTCCCCGCCTTCCAGCACATCGGGCTCCGTGTTGTAGGTAATGTATATGTTTTTCGCTCGTTGAATCAATCGGTAAAAATGGTACACGTAGATGGCATCCTTTTCTTTGTAGGTGGGTAGGCCATAATCCCTTTTTACATCAAAGGGAATAAATGAATTGTTCGATTTTCCTGATGGTAATATGCCCTCGTTTACCGAAGTTATGATCACTGTTTCAAAATCGAGGTTTCTGCTCTCCAACATTCCCATAATTTGAAAGCCGGTCAATGGCTGGCCTATAAAATCCAAGGTTTCCATATTGGCCAATTGTTTGAAGAGGTTTTTGATGGATTTGAGTTTGCCCATAAAATCCACTTTGTCCAAATATTGACCCAATTGATTGAATAGCGCATAGAATCGATACAGGTATTCAAGTTCCAAGGGGTTTTTCTCGTCTTGATAGATGGTTTTTAATCGCTTGATGAGAAGCAAACAGTTGTTTATCCATTCCATAGGGGAGATTTCTGCCGACGGAAATATGATGGATAATAAATCTTGTGCTTTTGGATATTTTGATAGTATCTCTGCGTTAATGTAGAGCAAGTTACCTTCTTTAATGTCTTTGGGCATTCGCTGTGCAAAATTCCCTTGATCTTCCGAAGATAGTACCAAAGCGTAGGGATTGGAGATAAATTCCAACACACGTTTAAAAAACCATCCTCGCTCGGAAACGTTGAGGTGCAACTCTAAATAATTCACAAAAAAGGAATATAACACCGTTTTGTTCAAAGGCATCCCCATGGTAATGTTCACTTCAGGGACGTTGTTGGGAATGGCATTGAGCATAGGATTGAGCAAAGTTTCGTCAGCAAGTACCAAAGCGGTTTTTGTAAGGTCAATATCTTGTTGTTGCCCCATGGACTCCAATAATTGGCCCACATATTTGGTTTGGGATATACTTTTGGGCACTCCAGTGATGGTGATATTCTTTTTTGTTAGAAAATTGTTCTGCGGCTCAATTTTGTGTCCGTGTTTGTAATAGGGCCAGTTGTATTGATAGTCTCTTACAAACAATCCCGCATCGTGAATGGGGTCGTTTAGAAAGTAAGCATCAATATCCCAATATATATGCGAATTTTCTTGCTCCAAGTAATGTTGAATAATGGTGGATTCTGCTGCATTGAGTGCATTGAAACCAATAAATATGATGGGGCCGGCATCAGTTTTTCGGTGGTTACCATTTTGAATTGCTTTCACCGCTTCACGTTGGATCATTCCTTGGTAGCCTCTTTTTTGTACGAGCAAAGCAACATAAAAATCATAGTAGATGGTTTCTAGGTTCTTCCAGAGTTGCAGATAATTCTCGACCAGTTCTGATTTCTCTTTGCTCGCGGACCAATGATTGATTTCCTTGATGGCAGATAAGTAGTTCAGAATGTCTTCGGCCGGTATTAGATAACCATCAATTTCGTTGAAATCCTGTAAAAGTGTTTGTCCCCAATTAATGAAGGAGGCAAAGTCATCCGATTCGTCAATTTGCGATTTTTTGTAGACTTTAAACAGGAGGAGCAACAAATCAATGTTTGATGCTTGGTTCAAACCAGATAGGTTGCCGATGAATTCTTGAATGGACAATACTTGTGGACTGAATATGTTTTTTTTCAGCCTGTTGGAAATGTGTTTTTTTAAAAATGTACCCGATCTTTTGCTGGGAAGCACATAGGTACACTGGGTTATATCCAGTTGTTTGTTGTGGAGGTCGTCCAGCACATATTTTAGGAAATTATCATGCATTGACTAAAAATAAAAAAGGCCCCGCATTTGCGGAGCCTTTTTCAAGAAAACTTTGTTTCTTATTATTTTACCAAGTTGATTTCAACTCGTCTGTTTTGTGCTCTACCAGCTCTTGTGTTGTTGGTGGCAATTGGCTTAGCTTCACCGTAACCGATAGCAGATAGTCTACTTGAATCGATTCCTTTGTCGATCAAGAAATCTCTAACAGAGTTAGCTCTTTCTTCAGAAAGTTTTTGGTTCAAGCTTTCACTACCTACACTGTCAGTATGTCCTTCAACAGTAAACTTAGCGTTAGGATACTCGTTCAAGATTTGGATGATGTCAACCATTACAGAAGTAGATTCTGCTTTGATGGAAGATTTACCAGTATCGAACAAGAT
The DNA here is from genome assembly GCF_056857735.1 of Flagellimonas sp. L-11. Taxonomy (NCBI): domain Bacteria; kingdom Pseudomonadati; phylum Bacteroidota; class Flavobacteriia; order Flavobacteriales; family Flavobacteriaceae; genus Flagellimonas; species Flagellimonas sp. L-11. Next base: position 90,073 of record NZ_JBSXNR010000047.1, on the reverse strand, counting down.
AGTTCTAGCGTAATCGTTCAATTGCTTCTGAACTTCTTCAGTTACTTCTGGGCAACCGTTGTTAGCAACAGTACCGGCAATTTCTGGACATTGATCGTCTTTGTCAAGAACACCATCACCGTCAGAATCTGGCCAAGGGCATCCGTCGTTTTCAGCAGGGCCTGCTTCGTTAGGACACTCGTCGTCTTTGTCGGCAACACCGTCACCGTCAGCATCAGGACAACCAGCCAGTGCAGGAAGACCAGGAGTGCTAGGACAAGCGTCGTCTTTATCGGCAACACCATCACCATCACTATCAGGGCATCCGTTCATTTCTTTTGAACCTGCTTCGTTAGGACAAGCATCTTTAGCATCTTCGATACCATCGCCGTCAGCATCAGGACATCCGTTGAATGCTTCTAAACCAGCAACTTCTGGACAAGCATCGTCTTTGTCGTAGATGCCATCACCGTCAGTGTCTGTACCACCAAACTTGATGCTGATACCTGCCATGTGCTGGAAATGCTTAACCAAGTAATCTTCAAAAGCATGCTTGTACTGAGTTTGAAGTGTAAAACCTAGGTTGTCTGAAAACCAAAAGTTAACACCTACACCACCATTAACGGTTCCAGCTCCGATTTCATCAACCCAAGTGTAACCACCTCCTATTTCTACGAAAGGATCAATAGTAGTGTTTTTAAGAATGTTGTATTTAATCGTACCATCTATAGCATAGTGAGACAAATCGTCAACTTCGAAGTCTCCTAATTTTTCGATTCTATTCAAAGAACCTCTTGCTCCTACAGAGAAACCATCTCCAATATACTTGGAAACAGAAACATAAGAAACAGATGGTAAAATGTTCCAATGATCGGAAACATTAAAGTACTCATCAAATAAAGTAGTACTGGAAAAAGGATTGTCACTATCGTTAGTAGGATAAGCGTCTATTGCATTTACCCCTATGCTAACTTGCCAGGGATTATTTTCGTCTTGCGCTTGTATGCTGTTGATCCCTACAAATACAAGAGCAACAACCAATAATTTGCTAAGATGTTTCATGCTCAAAATTTTAAGTTTAAGTGTTTATCAGCAGCAAATGTAAGTTGTTAAGACTTATTAACAAAATCTAAATTTCTTTTTTTTTGACTCATTTGCCAGAAGATTTGTTGCATTTCGACGAATTTAGATGACATTTAACGATTTTCCTACCTTTATAAATGCATTAATCGCATGGTCCAAGTGCTCTTTTTCGTGGGCTGCTGAGAGCTGTACACGAATTCTCGCTTTGCCTTTAGGAACTACGGGATAAAAGAAACCAATCACGTAAATTCCTTCTTCCAAGAGCATATCGGCCATATTTTGTGATAATTTGGCATCGTACAACATTACCGGTACTATGGCAGAATCACCGTCAATAATATCAAAGCCTGCATCTTTTATTCCTTTTTTAAAGTATTCTGTATTGCTTTGTAGCTTATCCCGCAAAGAAGTATCCTTGTCCAACATCTCAAATACCTTAATGGATGCTCCAACAATAGCGGGTGCCAAGGAATTGGAGAACAAATAAGGTCTGGAACGCTGACGGAGCATTTCAATAATTTCCTTTTTTCCGGTGGTATAACCGCCCATGGCCCCGCCCAAAGCTTTACCGAGTGTACCTGTAATAATGTCGATTCGGTCCATGACGCCTTTTTCTTCCAGGGTACCGCGGCCTGTTTCCCCAATAAAGCCCGTAGCGTGACATTCATCTATCATGACCATGGCATCATATTTATCTGCCAAATCACATATTTTGTCCAGAGGGGAGAGCAGTCCGTCCATGGAAAACACTCCGTCGGTTACTATAATTTTAAAGCGTGCTCCATCGGCAATGCTTTGTTTGAGTTTTTCCTCAAGGTCGGCCATGTCGTTGTTCGTGTAGCGATATCGCTTTGCTTTGCACAAACGAACACCGTCAATAATGGATGCGTGGTTCAATGAATCTGAGATAATGGCATCCTCTGCTGTGAGCAAGGGTTCAAATACGCCACCGTTGGCATCAAAAGCGGCTGCATATAATATGGTATCCTCGGTACCGTAGAAATTGGCGATTTTCTGTTCCAATTCTTTATGGATGTCCTGCGTTCCGCAAATAAAACGTACCGAAGACATTCCAAAACCGTGGGTATCCATCGTATCCTTTGCGGCTTGGATCACACCCGGATGGGAGGAAAGTCCCAAATAGTTGTTGGCACAAAAATTAATGACTTCTTTCCCTGTGGAGATTTTTATGACCGCTCCTTGTGACGAGGTAATAATTCGTTCTTTTTTAAATAGGCCAGCTTCTTCAATCTCCTTCAATTCCTTGGCCAAATGTTCTTTTATTTTTCCGTACATATCTTTGATTTAACTTTTTACAAAAATAGGGTCTATTTCTTGGTCAATATAAACAATGATGGATTGTTTGATTTCAAAATCCATTGCTTTTAAAATATCGGCATAATTTGCGATTTGCTCCTTGTGCTTTTGTGATGGTTTACCTGTCTTATAATCTATGATGGTCGCTTGGTTCCCATCAATTGTAATTCTGTCGGGCCGAAGGGAATGTCCATCAGTGGTCAAGATTTCCTGCTCGTTCAATATGTGAAGGTTGTCCAAGAACAAGTCTTTCAACTTCGGATGATTTACAACAGCCATAATTTTTTGTTTGATGTCGCTCGTGGCCTCTTTGGGAAAATGCCCCTCAATTTCCAATCGTTCCAAAACCGAATCAACATCGTTTACAGTTTCAATCTGGCTCAACGCAAAGTGGATTACATTCCCCATTTCAATGGCTTCCATGCGTTCATCGTCCCACAAACGGCCCGATTTGGTGGAAATCGTAAACCCCGCATCTTCTTTGGGGCGGGTAACGTAGGAGATATATTTTTCGTTGGATTCCAAAGGTGAACTTGCTATTTCTTTTGATGGAAAAGTTCCAATGGTATAAACCCCGTTCTGGTTTTCAGGTATGTTCTTTTGTTGAACAAATAACTGAAAAAGGTCGGCGTAGGAAGAAGTAGACTCAACAGAAGCAACTTCTTTACCTGCTTCTGTAATCACAAACAACCCTTTAACAGGTCGGGTAAGTGCCACGTAGAGTACGTTCATGGAATCCAACAAGGTTTTTTGCTCTTCGTCCAGGTATTTTTGCTGGGCCACCTCATTGTACTCCAACATATCTTTATTGTTGTTTATGAGGAATTCATCCAACCCTAAAGTTTTATCAGCACTAGTGGCTGGCACCCAAGCTTTCTTTTTCTTACGTTTATCGTCCAGAATTGCATTGGCAAACGGAAAAATCACAAATGGGAATTCAAGACCTTTGGCCTTGTGGATGGTCATAATTTTTACGGCATCCACACCATCGGGAGCCGCAATGGAGAGGGATTCTTTTTTTACTTCCCAATAATTAAGGAAAGCATATACGCTGGGCCCTTCCCTTTTTTCTAAATCGAGCACTTCGTCCATTAAAAAGGAAATATGCGCAACGGAACCTTTATAAAGCTCAAACTGTACAATGGCGGTTTCCAAAATGGTGAGCACAGGTTCTCCCCTTAATTCAATTATATTGAAACTGTATGCACTGGTCAAGAAGGTTTCAATATTTTCCAAGTGTTTGGAAATGAAGTCGTGCTTGCCGTTTTCATTGGGTGACAGATACATTAATATAAGGTAGGCCGCTTCTCGGTCTTTTACATTTTCAAAAATCCTAAGGATGGAAATTAAAAAAGTGACCTTTTCGTTTTTGCTCAACAGTAACGCATCCGAAGAAATAATGGGAATGTTGTACTGCGCCAAGAAATCTGCCAGCAACATTCCTTTTTTATTATCCCGAACCAAAACGCAGATATCGGCATAGGCATGGTTTTCCGAAATGATGTGCTGGATGTGCTTAAGCGTTTCCGAGCAATACACCTCGTTCTTATCCTCCACATCTTTATCCAAAAAGGACATTTGGATGTAGCCTCCTGGCTTGTCGTTCGTTTTTTGATGGGAGTCGTTTAAGAATAGGTTCCGATAATCTTCATTGTTGAGCACAGGCGCCACTTCGGTAAAAAAACTATTGTTGAAGCTCACGATTTCGTCATAACTCCTCCAATTGGTGTCCAACGAATGAATACTGTGTTCCACTACAAATGGGTGCGATTTTCCATTGATCAGGTCGAGGAACTGCTCCGCCCTGCCGCCACGCCAGCGGTAAATGGCCTGTTTTACATCGCCTACCAAAAAAAGGGAACCACGTTCATGCTTTTCGTCCTCGCTTTCCAAGGCGTTGCCAATGAGGGGCACCAAGTTTTCCCATTGCATTTTGGAGGTGTCCTGAAACTCATCTATAAAATAATGACGGTATTTTTCGCCCATCCGTTCATATATAAAAGGTACAGGCTGATTCTTGATTTCTTTGGAGAGGATGGCATTCAGGGAAGAAATAGGAACAATATCCCTGTCCAACTCAATATTCTTGATTTCCTTGGCGATTTCGTTCAATACCGTCATTGGCACAATGTTGCCATAAATGTTTTGCAGATAACGATGCCGATAAATGAATTGTTTTATTGCGAGATAGTGTTCCAAAATGGTTGCGGCCAAATGGGTAACGTCCCTTTTGTCGCTGGATTTGAGCAATTTACCTTCCACTAGATTGGGTTCCAAGGTTTTGGCAGCATATAGTTTCTTGGGGTCGAGTTCTCCGTCAACCATTTTTTTAAAATGATTGGGCAAGGTTTTATATGGAAAATCCGCAAAATCAAACCCTTGATTTTCCATTTCTTGAAGTACGGTTTGAGCCAGGTGCTTTACCTTTTCTTGAATAGTTTTGCTCTCGGAAGCGATTCGTTTTTGAATGTCCTGAAAATCCCCAATTGATTTTTCACGTAACGGCTCCACATGTTCCGCATGGTTTTCCTGAAAAAGGAGTTTCCCGATTTCCACCAAATCGTAGGCGATGTTCCAACTTTTGTCATCATCAATTTTTTCGAGTGAAAAGGCAATCAAGACTTCGGTAAGTTTTTCATCGTTTCCGGCTCGTTCCAACAATCTTCCCACGGCTTCTTCCAATAGTAAATCAGTATTGAGCTCTACCTCAAAATTTTGGGACAGGTGCAGATCGCGGGCAAATGTTTTTATAATCTTATGGTTGAATTTGTCTATGGTAGAAATCTCAAAAAAGGAATAATTGTGCAGAATCCGTTTTAGAATGAGTTGGGATCGTTGCCGCAATTGTTCCTCAGATAAATTAAGTTCATCACAAAGTGATCGGAAAAGATCCTTTTGCTTTTCGGGCACCGAAACCTGACCAAAGGCGTAAAGATTGTCCAAGATTCTGGTTTTCATCTCGTCCACCGCTTTGTTGGTAAAGGTAATGGCCAAAATCTGGCGAAATTTTACGGCAGCATCGTTGGACAGCAATAATGTAAGGTATGTTTTTGCCAGGGCATAGGTCTTGCCCGAACCTGCAGATGCGCTATATATTTTAAAATTAGACCCCTCCAAGGATGTTTTTCCTGCAAAATAAGGATTCCTTACCTGATGTTAACATGCTTTTAGCGGAATATAAATGTTAAAACTTGTATTTTTACGTGAATAAAGTAATAACCTAAAAAAAATAATTATGGCTTTTGAATTACCTAAATTACCGTATGCATACGATGCATTGGAACCTCATATAGATGCTAGGACCATGGAAATCCACCATACCAAACACCACAATGGCTACACCACTAAATTGAACGGAGCCATTGAAGGAACAGATTTGGCGGGAAAGGGAATCGTGGATATCCTTTCTGGTTTGGACATGTCCAATGCCGCTGTTAGAAACAACGGAGGCGGATTTTTTAACCACAGCCTTTTTTGGGAAGTAATGTCGCCAAACGGAGGCGGAAAACCTTCAGGGGAATTGGCTTCTGCAATTGACGAGGCTTTTGGTTCTTTTGATGCTTTCAAAGAAAAATTTTCCACTGCCGCCGCTACCCAATTTGGATCAGGTTGGGCATGGTTGTGCGTACACAAAGGAGGAAAAGTGGAAGTTTGTTCCACTCCTAACCAAGATAACCCGATTATGCCCGGTGTAGGTTGTGGTGGTTACCCGATTTTGGGATTGGATGTATGGGAACATGCATATTATTTGCATTATCAAAACTTGAGACCAGATTATATTTCAGCATTTTTTAATGTAATCAATTGGGAAAAAGTTTCTGAGAATTACGCGGCTAGCAAATAAGAATTAGCTCATTATTAAATAAAAAAGCCGTGCACTTGGTGCACGGCTTTTTTTGTTTCTGCTTCTATAAAATAGAAAAGGGTGAGGAAGTCCTCACCCTTTTCGTCCCAAATCTTACCATAAACTTAACCTACTTATGCTATGGCGAGACTAAAATACTGGTATTGTGAGAAATAACAAAGGGTTTTAAAAAATATTTTGTTTTTATGAAGAAAAAGAAATTGTGCAGTTCATCGATAAAATTGTTAAAACCTTGGCAGTCAAACATAAAGAAGCCGGAGCATGCTCCGGCTTCTTTCCCCAAATCTTACCATGAACTTAACCTACTTATGCTATGGTGATTCAAAAGTAAGCCAAGTGATGTTTTTGTGCCCAAGCTTTTAGATGAAACTCCCTTAAATGCGTTGAAGTGTACAACACGGCCTGATTATTGATAAATGTCAAGAAAATTAAGGGGGGTGAAAGGTTTACGAGTATACAGAAAATAAAAAAGGTGGAATAGCTTCCACCTTTTTTGCCCCAAATCTTACCATGAACTTAACCTACTTATGCTATGGCAGACACTAAAGTAGGATTGCAGATTTGCCATTGTATAAAAACCCGCTGTTCTACTAGTTTCATCGATGAACTGCACTTTTGCCTTTTTCTCGATTACTTAATAAGCCCTTTCGTTCTTGCCCTCGAAAAAGTTGACAAAAGCCTTGTTGACCACCCTGTTGCCTCCGGGAGTTGGATAATTGCCCGTAAAATACCAATCGCCAAGATTTTTGGGGCAAGCACTGTGCAGGCCTTCAATGGTCTGATAGATGATCTCCACTTCTGCGTTGATGCCTTCGGGGCTTAAAATCTCACCAATTTTCTTGGAAATCTGCTTGGAAGAGAACGGGGCATAGAACTCCTGTACATAGTTTACCGCATTTTTATTTGAGGGATTGGTCTGTGTGAGACATTTTTCATAAATCTCCTTTATTTTATGAGTGGTACCGTGCTCTTCATGTAAGGCCAATGCCGCTCTAAATGCTACAAAATCTTCCAATCGGGCCATATCAATACCGTAACAATCCGGATAACGTATTTGCGGAGCGGAGGACACCACCACTATTTTCTTTGGGGATAAGCGATCCAAGATTTTGAGGATACTTCGCTTTAAGGTAGTTCCACGAACAATACTGTCATCTATGATAACCAAATTGTCCGTAGGTTTTACCGAACCGTAAGAAATGTCGTAAACGTGTGTCACCAAATCATCCCTGCTGCTATCTTGGGTGATAAAGGTTCTGAGCTTCGCATCTTTAATGGCCACTTTTTCTATTCGTGGTCTAATGTTCAATATTTTATGAAGCTCTTCCCCGGTCATTTTTGATCCCAAGGCCAAAATCTGTTCTTCCTTTTTCTTGTTGAGGTAGTTCTGGGCCTCTTTTACCATTCCAAAGAAAGACGTTTCTGCTGTGTTTGGGATATACGAGAAAACCGTATTCTCCAAATCGTTGTCTATGGACTTCAATATTTCAGGGAATACCAGTTTCCCCAATTTTTTTCTTTCTTGATAGATTTCCTTGTCGCTGCCACGGGAGAAATAGATGCGCTCAAAAGAACAGGCCTTACGCTCGGTAGGCTCCAAAATTTGTTTGAGTGCCATGGAACCATTTTTTTTAATAATAATGGCATGTCCGGGGTCCAGTTCTTTTACATCATCAAAATTAATGTTGAAGACCGTTTGTATTACCGGACGTTCCGAAGCCACGACCACAACTTCATCATCTTGGTAGTAATAAGCTGGGCGTATTCCAGCAGGGTCTCTCATTACAAAGGCATCACCATGGCCAATAAGTCCGCTCATGGCATACCCGCCATCCCAATTTTTTGAGGCTTTCCTCAATATCTTGCCTACGTTCAAACGTTCTGCAATCAATGCAGATGCTTCTCTTTTGGTATATCCTTCTTTCTTGATCTGTTTGTAGAGCTTGGCCACGGCATCATCCAAAAAGTGACCGATTTTTTCCATTACCGTAACGGTATCGGCTTTTTCCTTGGGGTGCTGCCCCAGCTCCACCAAGTTTTGGAAGAGTTCATCAACATTCGTCATGTTAAAGTTTCCGGCAACAATAAGGTTGCGGTGCATCCAGTTGTTCTGCCTTAAAAATGGGTGTACGCTCTCAATACTGTTTTTTCCGAAGGTGCCGTAGCGAACGTGCCCCATCAAAAGTTCACCAATGTAGGGAATGTTCTTTTTTTGCCAAGCCACATCGTCTTCACGATCAGGATGCTCGGTCAACGCGGTATTGATACGGCTGTTGATTTGGGCAAAAATATCCTGAATGGGCTGCTGTTGGGCCGATCGTACGCGGCTCATGTACCTTTCCCCGGGCTCCATGTCCATTTTAATGCTGGCAAAACCGGCACCATCCTGTCCGCGGTTGTGCTGTTTCTCCATCATCAGGTACATTTTGTTCACACCGTAAAAAGCGGTGCCGTACTTTTCTTTGTAGTACTCCAGAGGTTTAAGCAAACGGATCAACGATATTCCGCATTCGTGCTTAATGGGATCACTCATAACAAACCAAATAAAAAAGCCCCGAAATTTTTCAGGGCGAACATTTATGTTAATTCAATATTGAACTGTGTCAATTCTTTAAACTGTGTCAAACGGGCGTCAACCTCGCTCTTTTTTAAATCCACCATCCGTTCGGTGCCAAATTTTTCCACACAAAAGGAGGCCAAATTGGATCCATGGATAATGGCATTCTTCATACTTTCAAAAGAAATGTTCTCCGCCTCGGTCAAATACCCTGCAAAACCGCCGGCAAAGGTGTCTCCCGCTCCAGTGGGGTCAAAAACCTCTTCCAAAGGAAGAGCAGGGGCAAAGAAAATATTTTCTTTATGGAACAAAAGCGCTCCGTGCTCCCCTTTTTTGATCACCACATATTTTGGGCCCATTTCCTGAATCTTTGCCGCAGCCTTGACCAAGGAATATTCGTTGGTCATTTGCCTTGCCTCTTCATCGTTTATGGCAATGACATCGATTTTGGCAATGACCGCCATCAATTCGTCCCAGGTATTGTCCATCCAAAAATTCATGGTATCCAAAACTATGAGTTTTGGTCGTTTTTCCATCTGATTAATTACACTCAACTGGATATTTGGGTGAAGATTGCCCAACATCACAATATCTGCATCGGTGTAATCACTTGGTACAATTGGATTAAAGTCGGCCAGGGTGTTAAGTTCGGTGGCCAAAGTGTCTCGTGAATTAAGGTCGTTATGATACTTTCCTTCCCAAAAAAAGGTTTTGCCGCCCTTTACCACCTCGACCCCGGATAGGTCGATGTCCCTATTTTTTAAAATATCCATGTAAGTTTGTGGAAAATCATCTCCCACTACGGATACAATCGCGGAGTCTATTTTAAATTGTGAAGCTGCCAAACCGATAAAGGTGCCTGCCCCCCCAAAAATTCTTCCTGTTTTCCCGAACGGTGTTTCAATGGCATCAAAAGCCAAGGTTCCCACGATCAGTAATTTGCCCATTCCCTAATTTTTGCTGCAAATATACGCTTTGATATTCCATTTGGAATCATTGGCAAAGGATTTAAGAAAAAGAGTGGAACAAGCTCAAGTTCAAGTGCAAGCATCAAGTTCAAGAGCAAACCTATTCGTGATGATTCGTGAAATTAGTGTCAAAAGGGAAGATAGAACAGAGAAAAAAGAACAGAAAGACAAGTACAAGCATCAAGTTCAAAGGAGGATGTGTATAGTGTCTCACAGCTACTTTCTTCCAAAATCGGCCGGAATTTCGCCCCAGGCCTTGGTTTCCCATTTTACGATCGGAGTGTTGAACCGGTTCTTTTTGAGCCATTCCTCGGCCCTTTCTATCAGCTCAAAAAGTTGGGAGTTCTTGGCTGTTTTTTTCAGCTTGGTGCCACACTTTTTCTTTCGCACCCATCCTATTGCTATTCTGGAATCGGAATAAAGGATGCGGTCGCTTTTTTGTTGTTTTAAAAAGGCAAGACCATGCACCAATGCCAAAAATTCCCCTACGTTGCTGGTTCCTTGCTCAAAAGGCCCTTGATGAAAAAGAACCCGTTTACTTTTGGTGTCCACACCGCGATATTCCATTTTTCCCGGGTTGCCGCTCGATGCTGCGTCCACGGCAATGGAGTTGTAGTTGGGGTCGCCGATTTTTAGCAGCTCTTCCTGACTAAGTTCTTTTTTGCCCTTGGATTTGCCTTTATACTCTAAATAATTGCTGTTGAAGGCCTTTTTGGCTTCTTCAAAAGTGGTGAACGATTTGTACTGAGCCCCCTTTACGCCATCAATTTGGACTTTGCAATCGGCCCAGGACTCAAAAATGCCGGGATGCTTGCCCTTCCAGACTACATAAAACTTTTTCTTCTTGGCCATTTAGGATAAAACTTTTTCAATCACTTTAGGAAAATGCTGGTATTCCAATTGGTGTACTTTTTGGGCAATAGCTTCTGCATTATCCGAAGGTTCCACTGTGGTTTTAGCTTGAAAGATAATGGCGCCCTCATCATAATTTTCATTTACATAATGTATGGTAATGCCCGTTTCGGTTTCGTTGTTTTCCTTTACGGCTTGGTGCACTCTTTCCCCATACATGCCTTTTCCACCGTATTTGGGCAACAAGGCAGGGTGAATGTTAATAATTTTATTGGGGAAGGCATTAATAAGGTTTGATGGAATCTTCCAAAGAAAACCGGCAAGCACAATTAAATCTGTATTAAGTCCTTGTAAAATATTTAAGACCGCATCAGAATCTTTAAAGGCGGGTTTATTAAAGTAAAAGGCGGGAACCCCAAGACGGTCGCAACGTTCAAGAACCTTGGCCGAGCTCTTATTGGTGAGCACCGCAGCTACGGTCACTTCTGGTTTTTCACGAAAAAAGGAAATAATATTTTCTGCATTCGATCCGCTGCCCGATGCAAAGATTACAATTCGTTTCATTCGTTAGGAATTGATATGATTTTGGACTAAATTACGTCGGCTAAAGTAAGGTACAGTAATTTAAGATGTTTAATTTGGAGCACATTTTATCGACAAATGGTGTATTTAATCCAAAGTTTTATATTTTTGCCAACGATTTAAATTTTTAAAACCACAATAATTATGTCAGACATTGCATCAAGAGTAAAGGCTATCATCGTTGATAAACTAGGTGTAGATGAAAATGAAGTAGTTGCAGAAGCTAGCTTTACCAACGACTTAGGAGCGGATTCCTTGGACACTGTTGAACTTATCATGGAGTTTGAGAAAGAATTTGATATTCAAATACCAGATGACCAAGCAGAGAACATTGCCACTGTTGGTCAGGCCATTAGCTACATCGAAGAAGCTAAGTAATTATATGATATATCGCTGAAGATTTTAAATTATCCATGTGGTGGTTATCACATGGATAATTTTTTTTATAATTTAGGTCTAAAGGGTAAAAAAAATAGTTCAATGCAGTTAAAGCGAGTTGTGGTTACCGGAATGGGAGCGCTAACGCCCATAGGTAACAATTTGGAAGCTTATTGGGAAGGACTACGGACCGGTAAGAGCGGTTCTGCCCCCATTACTTATTTCGATACCGAAAAATTTAAAACAAAGTTTGCTTGCGAGCTTAAGGGGTATGATCCTTCAGATTATTTTGATCGGAAGGAAGCCAGGAAACTGGATAAGTTTGCCCAATATGCCCTGGTGTCCTCGGATGAGGCCATAGCAGACTCTGGAATCGACTTGAACGTTGTGGACAAGTTTAGGGTAGGCGTTGTGTGGGGAGCGGGAATAGGCGGATTGGAAACTTTCCAAAATGAGGTGATTAATTTCGCCGAGGGCGATGGCACACCACGTTTCAATCCATTCTTTATCCCAAAAATGATTGCCGATATAGCACCGGGAAATATTTCCATCAAACATGGATTCATGGGACCCAACTATACAACGGTTTCTGCATGTGCCTCTTCCGCCAATGCCATGATCGATGCCCTCAACTATATTCGTTTGGGTCACTGTGATGTTATTGTGACCGGAGGTAGTGAAGCTGCCGTTACCCTTGCAGGTATGGGCGGGTTTAACGCCATGCACGCACTTTCCACTAGAAACGAAAGCCCAGAAACAGCCTCCAGGCCATTCGACGCTACACGCGATGGATTTGTGTTGGGAGAAGGTGGAGGAGCGCTTATACTGGAAGAATATGAGCATGCCAAAGCTAGAGGGGCAAAAATATATGCAGAAGTATTGGGTGGAGGACTCTCCAGCGATGCTTACCACATGACCGCACCACATCCAGAGGGGATAGGAGTGGTAAAAGTGATGGAAAACTGCTTAATGAACGCCGGACTTAAACCGGAAGACGTTGATACCATCAATACGCACGGAACTTCTACACCACTTGGAGATGTTGCCGAATTGAAAGCTATATCCAAAGTGTTTGGAGACCATGCCAAAGAGATCAACATTAACTCCACCAAGTCCATGACCGGACATTTGTTGGGTGCAGCGGGAGCCATTGAGGCCATTGCATCCATTTTGGCAATGGAAAACAATTTGGTTCCACCTACCATTAACCATAGCGTTGTGGATGATCAAATAGACCCTTCGCTCAACTTGACCTTGAACAAGGCCCAAGAACGAGAGGTAAAGGTTGCCATGAGCAATACATTTGGCTTTGGAGGACACAATGCTTGTGTGTTATTCAAAAAAATAGGGTAGTTTTGTAACATGAAACTTACTTCCAAAATATTCAATTCCCATCCAAACGCGGATGGGGATTTTTTTTTGGGAATCAAAAGAATTCTTGGATTTAAGCCCAAGAACATAGAGATTTACAAGACTGCGTTCCTTCATCGTTCCATGAACCAAAAGGACGGCAATGGAAATCCTGTCAACTATGAACGTTTGGAGTTTTTGGGAGACTCCATGTTGGGTACCATCATTTCAAAATATTTGTACAACGAAGTACCCGAGGGCGATGAGGGCTATCTCACAAAAATGCGATCCAAAGTAGTGAGCCGAAAGCACCTGAACGAATTAGGAAAAGACCTGGGACTATTAAAATTTGTGGAAAGCAGGATTCCCAAAGCGCATTTTGGCGAAAATATCCATGGGAATGTTTTTGAAGCACTGATAGGGGCCATATATTTGGACAAAGGATACAATTACTGCGAAAAATTTATTGATGAAAGGGTGATAGAGCCTTATGTGGATATTGAGCAGCTCGAAGGCAAGGTAATCAGTTACAAGAGTTTGGTGATCGAGTGGTGCCAAAAAGAAAAGAAACCCTTTAATTACAATGTGTACGAGGATACAGGTAACGATGAGCTCAAACACTTTGCCGTAAAACTTACCATTGGGGATAGAATGTTGGCAAAAGCTAGGGCCACATCCAAGAAAAAGGCAGAAGAAAAGGCATCCAAACGAGCCTATTTTGCATTGCAGAGCAAGATAGAGAACCAGTAATTTTAAATAAAGGTAAACTCAAACGTTTTCGCTCGTTTTTGTAAGTGTATTGTTTTGTATTAACTAGGCATTCATTAGGATTAAGCCTATATTTACCGTTCGTGTTATGGGCATGTTAACAACGCACAAGATATCAGCTGATCTATATGATGACAGTTTTTCGCTCATCGCCATACACTGTGATTTGGAAGATTATGCCATTACCTATGCCATAAATTCCACCTGTGGGCTATATTTGAAACGGATGAAAAAAGACCTTCATCTCAATGAAAATATGTCTTTCTCCATATTCGATTGGGACGATGAAATGAACGATGTGTATTGGACACTGATTTCGAACAAGTGCGAAATTGAAGAAGTGATGCCTTCGGAGGGTTTGTTTGGGAACAACATTTCAAGAAGAACAGATTATTTGGTGAAAGAGCGGAAAGATGTGGATTATTTTCTAAAAGTTGATGCAGCAGATGAAGAAATCTTTTTTTCGGAAAAATTAAAATCAATCAACCAAATAACCAAGGTGATAACAGCGTATCCATTAGAAACACAAAACTTAAAATCAAAAAGAAATTTAATCTTTTAACAATGCCAACTAGAAAGAAGACTAAAATTGTAGCAACCCTTGGCCCTGCCACCAGTAAAAAGGAGACCCTAAGGGAAATGATCCTGGCAGGAGTGGATGTTTTTAGAATTAACTTTTCCCACGCCGCCTACGAAGATGTTGCTGAGCGAATTAAAATGATAAGGGAACTTAATGAGGAGTTGGAAATCAACACCGCCATACTTGCCGACCTACAAGGGCCCAAACTAAGAGTGGGGGTAATGGGCGGAGAAGTAATTGTTTCCCCCGGTGATGAAGTAACTTTTGCAACAGGTGAGCCTTTTGAAGGAACAGCCGAAAGGGTTTACATGAACTACAAAAGCTTTCCAAAGGATGTAAAAGCGGGAGAGCGTATTCTATTGGATGATGGCAAACTTATTTTTGAAGTAAAGTCTACCAATGGAGAGGATGAAGTCGTAGCAACGGTAATACAAGGGGGACCATTAAAATCCAAGAAAGGAGTAAACCTGCCCAATACAGATATTTCTTTGCCAGCCCTAACAAAGAAAGACATTAAAGATGCCATTTTTGCAATAAGTCAAGATGTGGACTGGATGGCTTTGTCCTTTGTGAGACACGCTCAAGACATATACGACCTTCATAACTTGATCAAGGAACACACCGAACACAAAATCCCGGTTATTTCTAAAATAGAAAAACCTGAAGCCCTTGAAAATATAGAGGAGATTGTGAAGGCTTCCGATGGACTTATGGTCGCACGTGGGGATTTAGGTGTGGAAATTCCGGCACAGGAAGTTCCATTGATTCAGAAACAATTGGTACTAAGTGCCAAAAAAGGAAGAATACCGGTAATAATTGCCACCCAGATGATGGAAACCATGATTACCAGTTTAACACCAACTCGTGCGGAAGTGAACGATGTGGCCAACTCGGTAATGGACGGTGCCGATGCCGTAATGCTTTCTGGTGAAACATCGGTAGGGAACTATCCGGTTCAGGTTATTGAGAAAATGGCAAGTATAGTAACCAGTGTGGAAGGCTCTAGCTTGATCAAAGTACCCCAGAATCCACCTCACATTCGTACCAATAGATACATTACAAAATCTGTTTGCTACCATGCAGCACTGATGGCCAACGAAATTTCGGCCAAGGCCATTTCCACATTGACCAATAGCGGGTATACCGCATTCCAAATTTCAGCTTGGAGGCCTGCTGCGCACATTCTTGTTTTTACATCCAACAAAAGGATTTTGACACAGTTGAATCTACTTTGGGGAGTAAAAGCATTTTATTACGACAAATTTGTATCTACCGATCAGACCATTGAGGATGTAAACCAAATAGCTTGTAAAAAAGGATTTTTGGATGTTGGGGATATGCTAGTGAGCCTAGCGGCAATGCCGATCAAAGAAAAAGGTATGGTAAACACCTTGCGTGTAACCGAAATAGAAAACTGTAATTTCTAAATAGTATTGATCAACAAACTTAAGGGTGCGCAGTGGAAACATTGCGCACTACTCTTTTTTTGCAGATTATTTTAAATCCATGTCTGTAATAAGCAAGGGAGCAATGCTTTTGGCCATAAAAATGGGCCAATCGTTTTTGAACAGGTGGCTCTCGGTAACGGCACTTTCGTACAAAAGATAAAGACCGCTCGATATTTTTTCCGTTTCCGCTTTGGATAGATTGGCAATGTTACCTCCGACGACCTCTCCTAAATACAGCAACAATTCCTTTTTTTGTTGTTGAATCACTCCTAAAATAGTGGTTTGATCAGGGGAAAGTTCCCCAAGCGTTTTAATGCCCCAACACCCCTGAAAATTTTCTTCTAGGTACATATCCCTCAAAAGGTCAAAAATGGCCAGCAGTTGGTTTTTACTTTCTGTTCGTTGGTTCACGTAGTCTTTTAAACTGTTCATAAAGGCACCATGCCGCTGTTTAAGGTAAGCAACACAAATATCCTCCTTGGATTTAAAATGGCTGTACAGCGTTGCTTTGGCAATATCACATTTTGATATGATCTCGTTGATGCCTGTTGAATTGTATCCTTGGTAATAAAAAAGATTGCCCGCCGTGGTAATAATATGTTGGTGCAAATCGCTTCGCTGCATAGAAAAGATGTAATGGTTGTTTTAACGGGGATGCTTTTACAAATTAATAAAGAAATTATGTAAACTACAGTTCCACCGTAAAATATTATATGGGTTTAAGTTAGCAATCTTAGCTTTATTAAAAACCTAAACAAATGCTAACTATTTAATATGGAGCTGATTGTGAATATTTTCCTATATTGTATATACAATTTTATCAATCAAATAATTAAAACACTACCTAAAATGAAAAAGTTACTTCTGGCCCTTATTGTTGGCCTACTCTTCGCTCCCATGAACTATGGGCAGGGTTTTCAGTTCAAAGCAGATGATATTGACATCGATTACAAAAAGTACACCTTAAAAAACGGCCTTACACTTTTGGTTTACGAAGACCATAAAGCCCCTATCGCTGCCGTAAATGTGTGGTATCATGTAGGGTCTAAAAATGAAAAACCCGGGAAAAGTGGTTTTGCCCACTTATTTGAGCATTTGATGTTCAATGGAAGCGAAAACTACAACACCGATTATTTCCAAGCGTTGGAAAGTATTGGCGGGACCGACCTAAACGGTACCACCAACACGGATAGGACAAATTACTTTCAAAACGTACCTGTTTCTGCCTTAGATCAAGTGTTGTTTCTGGAATCTGACCGGATGGGACATTTATTGGGGGCCATTGACCAAGAAAAGTTGGATGAACAAAGAGGTGTGGTGCAAAACGAAAAGAGACAAGGGGAAAATCAACCCTACGGCATGCAGTGGGATTATTTGACCAAAGCCATGTATCCAAAAGGGCACCCCTATTCATGGACCGTAATCGGGGAAATGGAAGACCTTAATGCCGCTTCTCTGGAGGATGTCCAGGAATGGTTCAAATCTTACTACGGTGCAGCCAATGCAGTGGTTGCCATAGCTGGTGATGTTGATGCTGAGGAGGTTCATCAAAAAGTAATCAAATATTTTGGAGATATTCCATCTGGCCCGACTGTGGAACGCCAAGAGGTCAATATTCCAAACAAAATATACGATTCCCGTCAGGAATATGAAGACCGTGTTCCTGAGACTAGGGTGCTCTTTGCTTGGAATACACCTCCGTTCGGATTTAAGGAAGACCTTCACTTTGATTTAATTTCCGCCATTCTTACCAGTGGAAAAAACTCAAGATTATATCAAAAATTCATTTATCAAGATCAATCGGCAAGTGCCGCCGTTTCTTTTCAGGCCTCGAGTGAGATAGCGAGTAGATTTATTACGTATTTAAATGTAAAAGAAGGAGAGGATCCCCAAAAACTGGAGCAAGAACTTGAGGCCGAAATCGATAAATTTATTAAAGAGGGTCCAACAGAAGAAGAACTCAAAAGGGTAAAGGCGAATTACTTTGCCAATTTTATCAAAGGTTTGGAGCGTATAGGAGGCTTCGGAGGGGTTTCGGATATCCTGGCATCCAATCAAACCTACCATGGCGATGCATCCTATTATAAAACCAAGTTGAAGTATGTGGAAGAAGCGACCATTGAAGATTTAAAGAAAACCGCGGCCAAATGGCTTACCAAAGGAAAGCACATTTTGGTGTGCAAACCATTTCCGGAATACGATGTCGTAGCGTCTTCAGTGGACAGAAGCAAATTGCCAGAACTGGGAGCGCCAGAAAGCTCAAAATTCCCAGAACTGCAACGCACCCAATTATCCAACGGACTCAATGTGGTTTTGGCCCAGCGCGATGGAGTACCGACCATAGTGATAAACTTGGTGGCCGATGCAGGTTACAAGACCGATCACTTATCCAGCCCCGGAACGGCCAAGTTGGCCATGAATTTGATGGATGAGGGAACCAAAGACAAGGATGCCTTGGAAATCAATGAACAGCTCCAGTTGCTAGGAGCATCTTTGAACACGTTTTCCAGCCAAGATGAATCAAACGTATACATGAGCACATTAAAGCCGAGCTTTGATGCCAGTTTGGATCTATTTATGGATGTTGTGCTCAACCCCGTTTTCCCGCAAAAGGAATTTGAACGGCTTCAAAAAGAGCAGATCAATGATATAAAACAAGAAAAATCACAACCCATCTCCATGGCCTTACGGGTAATGAACAAATACCTTTATGGGGAAGATCATCCGTACAGCAGCCCATATACCGGTACAGGTTACGAGGATACGGTTTCCAAATTGACCAGGGAAGATGTTGTAGCGTTCTACAATACTTGGTTTAAACCCAATAATTCCACCTTAATTGTTACCGGGGATGTGGAGATGAACGAGTTGAAGTCCAAATTGGAAAAAACGCTGGGCAAATGGAAAAAGGGAGATGTGCCCAACATTGTTTTTAACGAGCCAAAGACCAATACAAAAAATACCCTGTACTTGATGAACAGACCAGAGTCGCAGCAATCCGTAATCCTTGCAGGGCATTTAACCGAAAAATACGGGGATGTTTCCGAGATAGCCTTGGAGCAAATGGTAAATATTCTTGGAGGTGATTTTACGTCCCGAATCAATATGAATTTAAGGGAAGATAAACACTGGTCCTACGGAGCCGGAGGTTTTGTGATTGGTTCCAAAGAAGAGCGCCCATTTATTGTGTATGCCCCGGTTCAAACGGATAAAACGGCTGAATCCGTGACCGAGATAAGAAAGGAAATATCCGAATTTACCTCTACACGACCCGCAACCAGTGAAGAACTCGAAAAAGTAAAAACCAATCAGGTGTTGAAATTGCCCGGGCAATGGGAAACCAACAGCTCGGTCAACAGTTCGATCAGGAATTTGGTCCGATATGGTTTACCGGACGATTATTACCAGAAGTATGATCAAAATGTGAGAAATTTATCTGTGGACGATATCATAAAAGTGAGCAATAAAGTGGTACAACCAGAAAAGGTCAATTGGTTTATGGTGGGTGATAGGACTGAAATTATAGACAAATTGGATGAACTAGGTTTTGATAACATCATAGAAATTGATGCCGATGGCAATCCCAAAAAGCCAGCGGTAAAACCCGTGGATACGGATATTAAAAATTAAATTGTAGAGGAGGCTGTCTGAAAGCTTTAGGTTGTCATTTTTTTTGACCTTTTAGACAGCTTCTTTTTTAAAAATCAAATTTGAGCTGAACGAGTACCGACTCCTTTTTCTCACTCTCTTTTTTCTTTTCCGTATTCAGGTTGGCCAAAGAAATGCCCAACAAGCGCACGGAATTTTCTAAAGATGATTGGTACAACAGCTCTTTGGCAGTTTCCAAAATAAGGTCTTTGCTTGCAATAAAATAGGGCAGTGTTTTGCTGCGGGTCTGTAAGGTAAAATCGCTATACTTAATTTTTAGGGTGATTGTTTTGCCCGCTATTTTCGATTTTTGAAGTCTTCTTTCCAGCTCCGAGGCTATATGCCCCAATTTTTCCAGCATAAAGATTTCACTGCTCAGATTTTCAAAAAACGTGCGTTCGGCACCAACCGATTTTGGAATCCGATGGGGCTTTACACTGCTCAAGTGTATTCCCCGTACCACATTGTAGTAATAGCTGCCGCTTTTGCCAAAATGCTTTTCTAAAAACTCCACGGGCTTTTGCTTTAGGTCCAGTCCGGTAAAAATGCCCAAGCGGTACATTTTTTCGGCAGTTACCTTGCCCACACCATAAAACTTTCGGATGTCCAGGTTTTCCAAGAATACAAGGGCTTCCTCGGGGTTTACCGTTTTCTGCCCATTGGGCTTGTTGTAATCGCTGGCAACTTTGGCTATAAACTTGTTTATAGAGATTCCAGCCGAAGCCGTTAATCCTGTTTTGTCAAAGATTTTGTTACGTATTTCTTGCGCGATCAGGGTGGCCGATGGATTTCCTTTTTTGTTCTCGGTAACGTCCAAATAAGCCTCATCCAAAGAGAGGGGTTCCACTAAATCCGTATATTCAAAAAAGATGTTCCTAATTTGCTTTGAAACCTCTTTGTAGCGATCAAAACGGGGTTTTACAAAAATAAGTTCAGGGCAATTTCTTCGGGCAATGGTACCCGCCATGGCACTTCGCACCCCAAACTTTCTGGCTTCATAGCTCGCGGCCGATACCACACCGCGTTTGGAACCTCCACCAACGGCAATGGGTTTCCCTTTTAGTTCCGGGTTGTCGTGCTGTTCTACAGATGCGTAAAAAGCATCCATGTCCACATGAATAATTTTTCTTAACGGAAAATCGAAGTCCATTTTCAAATTTAGGGTATATTTAGTTTGATGGAACATTTGGAAATAGAACGAAAGTTTTTAGTTAAATCTGATGAGTTTAAGCAGAAGGCCACATCCCAAACCCGAATAGTGCAGGGATTCTTGAATACAGACCCTGATAGGACAGTAAGGGTAAGGATTAGGGGAGACAAAGGTTTTTTAACCGTAAAAGGGGCCAGCAACGAATCGGGAACCACAAGATTTGAATGGGAAACGGAAATTACTGCTGCGGAAGCGACCAACCTCATTGATCTGTGCGAAGCAGGCATTTTGGAAAAAATACGTTTTGAGGTGCCCTTTGGAAACCATTTGTATGAAGTGGATGAGTTTTTGAGCGAGAACAAAGGCCTAATTTTGGCAGAAGTGGAACTCAACCATGAAGACGAACGTTTTGAAAAGCCCGAATGGTTGGGCGAGGAAGTAACCGGTCAAATCCAATACTACAATTCCCAGTTAAGTAAGAAACCATTTAGGGAATGGTAACCGGATCCCGAATAGCAGCAGGAACAATCAATATATTGATTGTAATTAGTGCCGTTTTGGCCATTTACTTTGGTCTTTACGAACACAAGCAACTTTTTATGCTATTCAAGCCGTTGACCACGATTTTGATGATGACTTTACTATTCTTTACCCCAAAAAAGAGTTACGTACCATTGGGCAGAATGGTAACTATTGCCTTGGTTTTATGTTTGTTAGGGGATCTTCTGTTGCTCTTTGAAGACTATTTCTTGTTGGGCCTTGTTGCATTTTTATTGGCCCATATCTTTTTCTCTGTGGCATTTATCCAGTATAAGGGATTTTACAAAAATTGGATTCCCTCTTTGATACTCTTTGGCATAGGCGGGGTATTGTTCTTCTGGTTAAGGCCAGGTTTGGGAGATTTGCTACTGCCCGTTTCCATTTATGTGGGGATAATCACGTTTATGGCATTGCAAGGGGTGGGTTTGTACCTGCGTGAAAGGAACAATACGCATGCATGTATGGCCATGGGGGTATTGTTTTTTATGCTTTCGGACACTCTATTGGCTTTTGCCAAGTTCAAGGCCCCGTTTTACCTATCGGGACCATTGATTTTGGCTACTTATTGGTTAAGCATCGGTTTGATTGCAAACGCTACTCGCCAAATAGTTTTAAGAACAGAAGACTGAACAAATCAATCTAACTTCTTGTCCAAGGACAAAATGGAATGCAGAAGCACATTGGCACCATTCGCCATATCTTCTGCCGAAGTAAACTCTTTGGGCGAGTGGCTGATACCTCCCTTGCTCGGCACAAAAATCATCCCAACAGGTGCGAATCTTGATATGTCTTGAGCGTCATGGCCAGCGCCACTGGGCATATATTTATAGGTTAATCCAAGGGTCTTTGCTGATGCCTCGATTTCCTTTTGAATGCTTGTATTGGTCAAGGCAGGTTCCGCTGTTGTGTCCAAGGGCAAAAATTCCACGGACACATTGGAAGCTTTGGCTATCTTCTCCGTTTTTTCCTTGATAGCCTCGTATACCTTTTGAATCACTTCGGAGGATAGGTCACGTATCTCTAAACTTGCAATGACCTTATCAGGTATTACGTTTGGAGCACCTGGCTCGGCCTTAATCCGACCCACTGTGCCTACTTGAGAACCTTCAAAACTATTGGTGACCTCATTTACGGCCACAATATATTTGGCTGCCGCCAGCAGTGCATCTTGCCTCGCATCCATGGGCGTGGTGCCTGCGTGATTGGCAAAGCCTGTAAAGACAACATCCCACCAATTAAGGCCAACAATACCTTCGACAATGCCAATATCCAATTTTTCTTTTTCGAGTTTGCCTCCTTGCTCAATATGAAGTTCCAAGAAGGCTGCTAGGCTACCTTTTTTGCGTTTGGCCTCTTCCAGATTCGTGGTATCTCCCCCAATGCGCATAATGCCATCACCCATGGAATATCCCGTAGAATTTACCACCGAAAGGGCCGATTTCCCAAGGTTTCCTGCCATGGCTCTGCTCCCCATCACACCACCTTCTTCATTCGGAAAAATGATTACTTCCAGCGGGTGGTTGGTTTCTATATTGTTCTCGTTAAGGGTTTCAATCACTTCCAAAGCCGCCATAGAACCCAAACAGCCATCATAATTCCCACCATTGGGCACCCTATCAATATGGGAGCCAAAAGCAATTGGCTTTTTTGAGGAATCTGTTCCTTGCCTTGTTCCAATAATGTTTCCTGCAGCATCAACCTTCACCCTCATACCAAAACCCTTTAGGGTTTTGATCACCCAATTTCGGGCATCGATATCCGCATCACTAAAGGCAACACGCTCCGTTTCTCCATTTTCCTGCAGTCCAAATTCAGCAAGATTAAATATTCTCTTTTCTAGTCGGTGTTGATTGACTTTTGGTTGCTGAGCAGATAGCACTCCAACGACAAAAAGGGCTAAAATATTAGTGAGCAGTACTTTCATGGTTTCCTGATTTTTTGAAAGTTAGGGATTTAAAAATAACTTTTTTCAGAAAACCTAGGCAGCTTTTTCTGTGGAAGCAGAATTTATTTCATGATCGATTAATTTTTGCTCGGACCATTTTTTTTTGCTTACACCACTGATCAATGGAATCACAAAACCAACTGTTATGAGCACAACGCCCATCATGAAAAAATTTAATGGATTCATAAAGAAAGAACCGCTATTTAAAGTTGCCAAGATCAAGATGGTGGACAATGGGAATGACAATGCCAATATGGCCACACCAAAATCACTGCTGAATGTTTTTTTCTTGGATTTTTTGTCCACCTCCATACTATCTACTGCAGCGATATGTGCGTAGGGCCAAAAACTACAGGCACTTAGGCCAAAGGCTATGGTCAACAAAATTTCATTTCGAGCTTCAATTCCTGTTATGGTCATGAAAATCCATGAAATCAATAAAACCAATCCTGCGCGGATACACAACAGGGAAAAAATCTGGAAGAACTGTTTTCTTTTGATTTTGACCGCCAATCCAATAAATAAGAGCACCAAAGGCGTCATGATCAGACTTAGCTTTTCAAGGGTCTCGCTTAAGAAAAAGGGAAGCGAATTCATGCTGACCCCAAAGACCAACAAAACCAAAGCTGCTCCAATAAAGATGTTTACAGGTTCCGAAACCATTGCTTTGATCAAGGGCTTTAGTTTGGTTCCACCATTCTTTTTCTGGGTGGATTGAAGGTTGTAGTGCCAGTTCATGGCGACCAAGTACAGAAAGAAGAGTACAAAAACCTTGTTTCCAAGGTCGGACATGGCGGCCTTTGCCAAATACTCCTCTCCTAAAAACTCCAAAATAAAGGGGAAAGAGGATAGACCTGGCGCAAGCGAGGGAACCAATAGTTTTGCAGTTCTGAACTCCGATGTTCCTTTGCCGATGCCCATTAGGGGCAAAATAAGGGGCATGGCAAAAAACAACAATAGGTTAAGTCCAAGCGCTAACAGGGGCAATATTAATAGATGCAACTCTACCTTTACCCCCAACAACGCGATAAAAATGGTAGCGGGCAGCGCAAGGTTTAGAATTACCTTTTTTATTCCTGTAATCTCTTCTTTGGACTTGAATTTTACTTTTAGTAAAACCCCAATAAAGATGAAAAAAAGAAATACAATGGTTTTTTGAATTCCTACCTCCACTATGCCAACACTTTATTGAGTGCTGCGGTAAAGGTTTTCATTTCGTTCATGGTTCCCATACTAACACGGCACCAGTTTTGGTCCATAAATTGGAAAGCGCGAACCCCCACTTTTAGCTCGGTCATTTGTTCCAAAAACGCCCTGCCCTCCATTTCAATAGGGAAAATGATAAAACTTGTTGAAGAGGGGACATAGGAAGTGATGCCCAATTTTTTGAGGCTTTGGTAAACATATTCCCTGCAATCAGCGTTCAGGGTACGAGATTTATCTATAAACTCAGTATCGTCCATGGCGGCCATGGCGGCGTAAACAGAGGGCAATGTAATTCCCATGCCTCCTCTAGTTATTTTTTGTAATCTTCCCAAAGTTTCCTCCAGGGCAACAATGTATCCAATACGTAGGCCGGCCATTCCATGTATTTTGGAGAAAGTCCTGGCAATAATCACGTCTTTACCTTCATTTACCAAGGAGACCATACTCTTTTTGGCTCCTTCATCCAAGAACCATAAGTAGGCTTCATCAACAAAAACGGGAACTTTTTCCGATACTCTGGAACAGAAATCCACCAGTTCCTTATGATCTGTCAAGGAACCTGTGGGGTTGTTCGGGTTACATATATAAACCAATTTGGTTTGGTCGTCAATAGCTTCCTCCATGGCCTTAAGGTCGTGCGACCAGTCATCTTTTAATGGAACGGGCTTCCATGAAGCACCAACAGATTCGGCCACTCTAATGAGCGACATATAAGCTGGGTCTGCAGAGACAACGTTCCCACCGTTCATAAAGAGCACCATGGCCGTTTTTTCCAATAAATCGGAAGAGCCGGGTCCCATCATTATGTTTTTGCTCTCAACACCTTCAAAGTTGGCAATTTTGTCCACTAGTTGGAACAATTCCTTCCATGCATATCTATTTCCTCCCGAAGCTGAATCCTTAAATGCTTCCAGTGCCATAGGGGATGGACCGTAGGGGTTCTCGTTGGCATTTAATTTTGCTGCCAATTCTGGCAAGACAGCTTCAGGTTTTGGCAAATATTCTTTAAAGAATGGACTATAGATTGCGTTGCCCTCGACGTCCAAGGTTAATGGAGCCTTTGGCGTTTCGGCCAATCCAATATAGGGTAAGGCCATTGCACCACCTGTGGTGAGCACACTTTTTCTTATCCAATCGCGTCTGTTGATGTTAGTTGTAGTCCCCATTGGTTTTTAGTTTTTAGAAGAACTTAAAATTAGACTATGATTTTGGCAAAATCAATGCTAAAAACTTAAAAATCAGTCATTTAAAGAGGGATATCTTAAAATTGAGGGGGTTTATTTAGAAAATTGATAGGAAGGAGTACTATTGTAAGGGGCTTTTTTGAAGATATTCCAATGTGAGAATACCCCGTAGATTGTTGATAATGATATGGTCCAGCAACTCGTGGATGCTATATTCATCGAATAGATTGGCCTTTGAATACACGGTCTCCTCCATTCGGGACAAAAATAATGTACAGACCAATTCAACATTGACATTGTTTCTGACTTGCCCCAATTCTTGGGCTTTTTTTAAAAGGGGGCATACAATATTCCATACAATGTCCTTTTTTACTTGGGCGTATATTTCATAAGCCTTGGGATAATATTTGTGGAGCCCGTGCAGAAAAGCGGGGTTGATTTCCTGAAAGGTGATCAACCCTTGCTTATATATAAATATTACCGTGGTAAGGGGTTGGTCCTCGTTGGGATTTTCGAGCATGTAATTGTCCACATTGGCCCGAATGTTGTCTAAGTAATACCCAAGACTTTCCTTTACCAGCTTTTCTTTGCTGTTGAAATGTTTGTAGAGGGTTTTTTTGGAAATACCCAGATTTTTGGCCAGTTCATCCATGGAGAACCTTTTGCTCCCAAACTTTGTGAAGTTTTCAATGGCATAGGCCAATATGTCCTTTTTGTCCCCCAATGTAAACGTTTTTATTTCCAGCCTCCCCCAAGGGCCCTGTACAGTTCCACAATGGCGCTAAGTTGGGCGTATTGTGTATCTACGTAATTGAGTTCGGAGTTCAATGCATTTTGACGTGCGGTCAATACTTCCAAATAATTCGCGAGACCATTGTTCAAAAGCTCTTCGGAATAATCTTCGGCTGTTGAATAGGCTTCGAGTTCTTTGGAACGGGCCTCCATTTTTTGGGTTTCCGCTTTATAAGTATAAAGGGCGTCGCTCACTTCTCTTCCTGCCGTGAGCAATGCTTGTTTATAGCTCAACAATGCTTGTTCTTGTTGGGCCTTGGCAACTTCCACTTGGGTGCGCAACCGTCTTCCGTTAAAGAGGGGTTGTGTCAAAGAACCTACCAAAGTTGAAAAGAGTGAGCTCGCATCCAACCAATTATCAAACTCCAAACTCTGAAAACCTCCCGAAGCGGATAAACTCAAAGAGGGATATAGACTACTTTTGGCCACATTGGTCAATTCAAATGCATTAATGAGGCCATATTCTGCCTGCATCACATCGGGCCGATTGGCAAGTAACAAGTAAGGTACCCCGGTGCTCAATTCTGTATCAATGGTTTGATTGTCCAAGTCGCCACGCTGTATTTTTTGTGGTCCTTCACCTAATAGCATACTAAAGGCGTTTTCCAAAAGTTTGATGTTGTTCTCCAGATCGATTACAATAATTTCGGTGGTATGGACTTGTGCTTCGGTCTGTTTTACCGCAACTTCGGTCACCTGACCGGCATCTTTTAGGGCGATGGTGGTTTCCAGACTGTTTTTTCTGGCTTCCAAGGTTTGTTTGGCAACTTCCAATTGTTTATCCAATGCCATTAATTGATAGTAGGTGCTGGCTATGTTCGCCACCAATTCCGTTTTTACGGCTTGATGCGCGGTAACGCCCTGTAGATAGGCCGCACCAAAAGCTCTTTTATTACTTCTGATCTTGCCCCAAACATCGGCTTCCCACGAGAGGGCGCCGGAGAGTTCGTACTGCTCCAGGGCACTTGTAAAAAAGCTACCAAACTGACTGTTTCGCGAGTTTTTTGTCCGTGTGAAGCTGGCCGTTCCTGAAAGGGTTGGATAATATCCGGCTTTTCCTTGTTTAAGGTAAGCTTCGGCGGCCATTACGTTTTGCAGGGCAATCCTAATGTCAATATTATTCTCTAACCCTTCTTCAATATACGATTTCAACTGTTCATCATTGAACAAGTCTCTCCAAGACACATCTGCCATGGAAACACTGTCCTGCGGCAGATTGTCCGTTCTGTATAGATTCTCAGTTTCTACCTCTGGTCTAGCGTAGTTTTTTGCCACAAAACAAGATTGTAGCAATAACGGTACCGAGAGTAACAGGATGAATTTATATATGGATTTTATTTTCATGTTTTTTAAGCTTTGTAATTAAGCATTGTTTACTTTGATGGATTCCGGTTTTCCCGATATGCGTTCTTGCAGCGCTTGGAACACTACAAAGAGCACAGGTACCGCAAAAACTCCCAAAATGGTTCCGACCAGCATACCCCCAACAGCACTTACACCTATGGATTGGTTTCCTACGGCTCCGATTCCTGATGAAAGTGCCAATGGCAATAGACCAAATATGAAGGCGAAAGATGTCATCAAAATTGGGCGGAGCCTGGCACGTGCCCCATCTGCGGCAGCATCAAAAAGGGATAGTCCTGCCCGTCTACGTTGCAGGGCAAACTCCACGATCAAAATGGCGTTTTTGGCCAACAGACCAATCAACATGATCAGGGCAATCTGGAAATAGATATTGTTCTGCAAGCCTGCCAAGTTGATGAAAAGAATGGCTCCTGCAATACCAAAGGGCAGCGACAACAAAATGGAAAGCGGTAGTATATAACTTTCGTATTGTGCACTCAGCAAGAAATAAACAAACACCAAACTCAATATAAATATGAGGATGGTCTGTGAACCGGCATTGCTTTCTTCCCTTGTAAGGCCGGAGTAATCGTAGGTGTAGGTAGTTGGCAATACTTGGGCGGCCACTTCTTCAATAGCGGTAATGGCATCACCGGTACTGTAGCCCGGATTGGGAACTCCTGTTATGCTTACGGAACTCAACAAGTTGAATCGTTGCACAACCTCGGGACCATAAATTTTCTTTAGGTCCACAAACTGGCTTACAGCGACGGATTCGCCATTGGCATTCCTAACAAAAATATGGTTCAAAGAGTTCTCGTTGGCCCGATCTTCGGGTTTGGCCTGGATCATAACACGGTACTGCTTACCAAATTTGTTGAAATCGGTAGCATAAATACCTCCAAAATAACCTTGGAGCGAATTGAAAATATCGGTTGCTGTCAACCCGGCCATTTTCACCTTCTCCATGTCAATGTCCAAATTGTACTGTGGAAAACCGGGGTCGAACTGCGAAATGGCATACTGAATTTCCGGTCTGGCATTGAGTGCTCCCAAAAATTGGTTTTTTACATCGTTGATGGAATTCCAGTCTTCGCCCGTTTTGCTCTGAAGCTGTACCTCAAAACCGGAACTGGTACCAAAACCTTGAATACTTGGAGGCGTAAAGTAAATGATCTCGGCATCATTGAAACCTGCCGTAATTCCGTACAGCTTTTGCATGGTCGCATTAACGGACAAAGAATCTGCATCTCTTTCGCTCCAATCTTTCAGCTTCATGATAGAGAATGCATAAGACCCAGCACTTACTCGGTTCAATAAACTAAACCCGGCCACACTCATTCTAGCGTCGATCACGTCCATGGATTCATAAATGGAATCCAGCTTCATGATGGTCTCCTCTGTTTTTTCAATGGTTGTTCCCGGAGGCATGCTCACATTAACAAAGATCATCCCACGGTCTTCATCTGGCACAAAACCAGAGGGGGTTGATTTGAACAGGAATATGGCCAGTGCACTAAAACCAAGTAAGAGAGCAAGGGTTATCCATTTTCTTTTCACCAAAGTACCAATGGTATTGGTGTATTTATTTGTCATGGCCGTAAAACCAATGTTGAAAGCCTTAAAAAAACGGTTCAAGAAATTGGATTTTTTACCTTTTTCTGGATTATGGGGCTTTAGGAACAATGCCGCCAAGGCAGGACTCAATGTCAACGCATTAACGGCTGATATTAAAATAGCAACGGCAAGGGTAATACCAAACTGTTGGTAGAAAACACCTGAAGACCCTTTGATAAAGGAAACCGGGATGAATACCGCCGACATTACCAAGGTAATGGAGATAATGGCCCCAGATATCTCGCTCATGGCATTTTTGGTTGCGGTTTTCGCAGAGTCGGCTCCTTCTTCCAACTTAGCGTGTACCGCCTCGACCACCACAATGGCATCATCCACCACAATACCAATGGCCAAAATCATAGCAAAAAGAGTGAGCATATTGATGGAGTATCCGAACAATTGCAGGAAGAAAAAAGTACCCACAATGGCCACGGGCACCGCAATGGCGGGAATAAGTGTAGAT
The DNA here is from genome assembly GCF_056857735.1 of Flagellimonas sp. L-11. Classification (NCBI taxonomy): domain Bacteria; kingdom Pseudomonadati; phylum Bacteroidota; class Flavobacteriia; order Flavobacteriales; family Flavobacteriaceae; genus Flagellimonas; species Flagellimonas sp. L-11. Next base: position 60,457 of record NZ_JBSXNR010000047.1, on the reverse strand, counting down.
CTAAAATCCTGAAGGAAGAGGAACACCACAATAAACACCAAGATAAATGCCTCGATCAATGTTTTTACAACGTGATCGATGGAGGCATCCAAGAAATCTTTGGAGTTGAAGGGGATTACATAATCCAACCCTTTTGGAAAATCTGCTTTGGATTCTTCCAAGATGGTTTCAATTTCGTCGATGATTTCCTTTGCATTGGATCCAGATGTTTGGTAAACCCCCACAGCAACACCGGGGTTTCCCATACCGGAGTTTTTTCTAACGTAGCTTAGTGCTCCCAACTCGATTTCGGCAACATCTTTTAAGCGAAGAAACCCTCCGTCTTCAGTAGTTTTTAGAATAATGTTTTCATATTCTTTTACTTCGGAGAGCCGTCCTTTGTATTTCATCACATATTCAAAAATACCATCAGCATTTTCTCCAATTTTACCGGTTGCCGCTTCGGTATTCTGTTCTCTTAATGCCGCTTGGATATCGGCTGGCACCAAATTGTATGCAGCCATTTTATCAGGAGAGATCCATATCCGCATGGAATAATCTTTGGCCCCAAATACGTTAACGTTACCAACTCCTTTGATCCGTTGTAATTGCGGAACCAGGTTTATTTTGGCGTAGTTCTCCACAAAGGTGGCATCGTAATCCTCATTTTCAGAGTAAATGGAGAAAAATAGCAATGCACTGTTTTGGGCCTTTTGGGTAGTTACCCCTGTGTTTATAACTTCTTGCGGCAACAAGCTGTTGGCCCTTGCAACTCGGTTTTGAACATTTACCGCTGCAATGTCGGGGTCAACGCCAAGTTCAAAAAATACGCTGATGTTGGCTGCCCCATCGTTACTGGCGGATGAGGTCATGTAGGTCATGCCCTCCACACCGTTGATCTGCTCTTCAAGTGGAATCACTACACTTTTTAGTACTGTTTCGGCATTTGCTCCGGTATAATTGGCGTTAACCTGAACGGTTGGCGGAGCAATCTCCGGATACTGTTCTACGGGTAAAGTACTAAGCCCCAGAATACCCAATATCATAATAATTACGGATATTACAGTGGAAAGTACAGGACGATCTATAAATTTTTGGAACATATATAATTTGTTCTATAAATGATTGATGGCAATTATTGTTTTACGGGATTGATGGTTTGACCATCTTTTAGTTTGGACACTCCTTCGGTTACGATGGTGCTTCCTTCTTCCAAACCTTCGTTTACGATGAACTCCTTATCGGTTTGTGCGACAATGTTCAATGGTTTTGTATTTACCGAGTTGTCATCATTCAATATAAATACCATTTTGGTTCCTTGGAGGTCAACCGTGGCAAATTGAGGGATAACAAAAGTATTTTCGTAGGTAGACGGCACCTTTATGGTTCCCGTACTGCCAGAGCTCAACAATTGGTTGGGGTTGTCAAAATCCGCCCTAAGGGTTACACTTCCTGTGGTTGGGTTGATAATGTTGTTCACCATGGCAATTTTTCCCTTTTGCGGATAGGTTTCACCATTGACCATCACAAGCTCTACTTCCGGAGTATTTTCAGATGAAATGGGAGCTCCTTTATCTGCCATTTCACTCTTCATTTGTAACAATTGTTTCTCGGTCATGGAAAAGTATGCACGAATGCTACTAATGTCGGATACCACGCTAAGTGGCTCCCCCATAGTGCTGCTTACCAAAGCGCCCACTTTATAGGGAATCTCACCAATGTACCCGTTTACCGGGCTCACTATATTGGAATAGCCGATGTTGGCGGCAATACTGTTATAGTTGCTTTTTGCCTGTTCCAATTGAGCTTTAGCGGTTTCCAATTGCACCTCGCTAATAATGTTTTTCTCAACCAAGGGAACCAGCTTGTCCACTTCCACCTGTGCCAAATTTACCGCCGCTTTTGCAGCTTCGGCATCTTGGGAAAGCGTTTGTGTTTCCAGTTTAAAGAGCAACTGCCCTTTTTTTACTTTTTGTCCTTCTTCTACATATATGTTTTGAACAAATCCAGCAACCTTTGGCCAGATTTCTACATTTTGTAGACCTTGAATATTGGTGGAATACGAATTATATATTGTAATATCCTGTTTTTTAAGCGTACTCACTTTGAGCGAGGGCGCTTGCGGCACAGTGGCTTGCTGTTGGTTTTTACCCCCACAGGACATGAACAAGAGCACACCTGTTGCTACTATTATTGATTTGATTGTTTTTGTTTTCATGAACAAACTAAGGTTGTTAGGGTTATTGTTGGGTTTATGACTGTTGGAGAGATTACTCATCTATAATGGATTCTAATTTTTTGATGGATTTTTTAAGGATTTTTTCGTTATCGCTTACATAATCCAGATACACTTTGGTTCTTACTTGACCTTCTTCATATTTTTTAGGGCTATTTTTTTTATGATAGCCCAAAACCAAGGTGATTATACTTTTTTCGGTTTCCATACGACTCAAGTTTTGTTGAAGCTTAGAAAGAAAGAAGTTCTTTTTCTTGGCAGTGGTGAAATACCTTCTTCTATCACTGGGTTTGGTAAAGTAGGTAACCAGGCCCATGTTTAATAAAAGGTTCAAAGAGGTAGAGGTAGAGCTTTTGCTTGCACCCCGTTTTTCCAAACAATCCTCAAAGGTGATTCCGTCCTCATCGGTTAAAATGAGTATTGCATATATGCGGGCGGCCAGGGGAGGCAAGTTGTGTTCCTTCTCTAAATGAAGCCCTAAAGTTTCTATTATTTCTTCCTTCGTTTTTTCCATAGATGGATTTTTGAAGGTGCAAAATTAATATTGGTTCGGAACAAACCGAACTAACAAGAACTAAATTTTTGTTAAAAGAAAGTGTTCGTTGACAAAACACCTATCAATGCTTAGCTAGAATTCCTTCCTTATCTATAATTGGAATTGTGGTAAGATGGTCTTCGGCAATAGTATGTTTGGGGAATAGGAACCTCTTTTCAAACAGTTTGTTTTCTGCAAAAAAGGTAACAAAGAATTCATTGTTGAGGGCCAGCACTTCTTCTTGCAGGAATTCAATTTTTTTAAAGGACTTGGGTTCAACAACCCCTATGCCGTGTCGCATGGTAGAGGTTTTTTTATCCTCGTCAAAACCTTTGGAAACAACAATGGTCATTTCAATGGCATCTTTTCTGTTATTGATCAGATAGGCATTCCAGTCTTTGGACAGAAATTCATCGTTCCACTCGCGGATTACAGCAACATGAACATCCTTGGCTACGGGAATTTCAATATCCTTTTTCATAAAATGGTCTACAATGCGCTTTTGAATTGTTCCAAGAAGCGAACATCATTTTCGCTGAGCAGGCGAATGTCTGAAATTTGATGGAGCAACAACGCAATACGGTCTATTCCCATTCCAAAGGCAAATCCAGAATATACATCGGGGTCTATACCACAATTCTTAAGTACGTTGGGGTCTACCATCCCGCAGCCCATAATTTCCAGCCAGCCGGTTCCCTTGGTCATGCGGTAGTCCGTTTCGGTCTCTAGGCCCCAGTAAACATCAACTTCTGCGCTGGGCTCCGTAAATGGGAAATAAGAAGGGCGCAACCTAATTTTGGACTTGCCGAACATTTCCGATGTAAAATATTGCAAGGTTTGTTTTAAATCGGCAAAGGATACGTTCTTGTCCACATATAGGCCTTCTACCTGATGGAAAAAGCAATGGGAGCGAGCCGAAATTGCTTCGTTTCTATAAACCCTTCCAGGGGAAATGGTCCTGATGGGAGGTTTATTGCTCTCCATATACCTTACCTGAACTGATGAAGTATGGGTGCGCAAAAGGATATCCGGATCTGTTTGAATGAAAAAAGTATCCTGCATGTCTCTTGCAGGGTGGTATTCCGGAAGGTTTAGTGCCGTAAAGTTGTGCCAGTCATCCTCAATTTCGGGACCTTCGGAAACATTGAACCCGATTCGGGAAAAAATATCGATGATCTGGTTCTTTACAATATTGATTGGGTGGCGGGAACCAATTTCAACAGGTTCACCGGGGCGTGTCAAATCCCCATATTTGCCAACAGTTTCTGTTTGGCTCTCCAAGGCCTCCTTAAGGGCATTGACCTTATCGGTAGCTGCGTTTTTCAATTGATTGACAACCTTGCCAAAATCTTTCTTTTGTTCGTTGGGCACATTCTTAAATTCGGCAAAGAAACTGTTCAAAAGCCCCTTTTTTCCTAAATACTTAATTCGGAAGGCTTCAATTTCTTTTATTGAGGTTGAAGTAAACTTTTCTACTTCGGCGATATGTTCCTTTATGGTGTCAATCATGATTGCTTACGCTATTGGCGGACAAATTTAGCAAATTGTCCTTGAATATATAGGCAATAAGAAAATGTACTGCAATTCCACCCAAAAGATGCCACAGCCAATGTGTTCCCATCGGAAAGAAATTTTGATGCAGATCAATGCTCCTAAAGAAAATCGCAACTCCAAAAATTAGGAAGGAAACAATCACAAAAACAATGTTCCTTCCTTTGGTCCGAACCAAATACCAAGCTATGGGAACAAGTATGGTTGCAGCTGTTATTATATATCCCAAAGAAATTCTCAATCCAGATGGAATGGGCAGCATCCGAAATAAAAATGAAACCCCGGGCAACATGGTGATCCAAAACAACCGCTTCCACCAAGATTTAACCAGCTTAAAAATAAAGTAGATGACCAAAGCAGCACATAAGATCATAATGGGCATCCAATCCAACCGAAGCCAAAACTCATGGCTCCGGGTGGCATGGTAAATTGTTCCGCCCACATAACTTATTCCGATTATGGGAAGTACCCATGCTAAAAATAGATGTTGCTTTGGATGTTTATACACTTTTATGCCCCAATAAATAATCAGGAACAAAAAGATAAGATTGCTATAAGTATTATAAGGTTCAACGGGAAACCTGCCCTTAACGGTTTCCAGATATATAGGTCCTGAATCTTGTGGGAACTCTTGAAGAAGCATCAAAAACGTATATTATTCTTGGTGGTTTAAGTTTTTATCAACCCAATCCAAACAGGATTTAAAGTTTTTGAAGATATGTTCTTTTGGGATAAGATTCGGGATAATATCAATACGTTCCAACATATAACGGGGCTGGTCCAGAATATTGACCAAGAGCACAAGTATATCTTTTCGTTTTAAATCTTGCAACACATCTTCCATGGCATATAGGCCCGTTTGGTCCATATACTGCATCCTGCCCATTCTTATTATCACTGTTGAAGCATCATCGGGGATTTGTGAGGCCAGTTGTTGAAATTCGTTGGTAGATCCAAAAAACAAAGGCCCTTTTATGTGTTTTATAAAAACCTTATCCTTAATTTTTTGGGGAATATTTTTTTCATCGGACCACGCTTCCTCACGCAAGGCCCTCACATTGGAACGTTGTGCTGTAAGATCTCCAATTTTTTTCATAAACATTAAAGAGGCAATTACAAGGCCGATTCCAACAGCATATACCAAATTCCAAATGGATGACAATACCATTACTACCAACATGATGATAACTTCGGAACTGAGTTTTAGAGGCCCCAATTTTATGTCTTTGGGCAAGTGGGGAATGGCTTTTAGCCCTCTGTAATCCATTACACCAATACCTACGGTTACCAATATACCTGCCAATACTGCAGCGGGTATTTGTGATGCTACTGGCCCCAAGGCAAGTAAAATAACAAGTAGTAGTAAGCCGGCAATCATACCGGATAGTCTTGTTTTACCCCCAGAGTTTATGTTTACCACGGTCCTGATAGTGGCACCAGCGCCAGGAATCCCCCCAAAAATAGCTGCAATACTGTTTCCAATGCCTTGGCCTACCAACTCTTTGTTGGGTTTATGTTTGGTTTGGGTCATATTGTCTGCAACCACGGAGGTAAGCAGTGAGTCTATGGCACCAAGCAGTGCCAAAGTAAGTGCAGTAAAAATATAGGGCGTGACAACATTAAGGTTGAACGATGTAAAAATTTCAAAGTTGGGGATGGGTAGCCCACTTGGAATCTGTTCAATGGGTCTATAATCCAACCCAAATCCGAAAGCCGCACCAGAAACTACGATCAGGGCAACCAATGTGCTGGGGATTGCCGTGGTTATTCGTTTAAAACCGTAAATAATGATAATGGTTGCCAAGGCCAAGGCCAATTCCAGCCAATTAATGTGCTTGAGTGCCCTGGGCAGTACTTTAAATGTTCCCATTACCCCCGATGCATCTTTTGAAGCCAAGGTGCCGGCTTCTTTTAACATATCGGCATGTGAAATTTTTTCGGCACGCTTAATGGTTTCCGTAAAGTTCTCTAAAACCAATATTCCTTCACCAGCCTCTTCATGCAGTATATTTTCTAAAATGGCTTCTTCGGCCTGGGGCATAAACTGATTGACATACGCTTCGTCCTCCTTGGGGTAATACCCTACTGCCGGCAATATTTGGGTAACTAAAATTATAATTCCAATAGCGGTCATAAAACCTGAAACCACGGGATATGGAATGTATTTAATATATTTTCCCATGCCCAATAGGCCCAAACCAACCTGCATAATCCCTGCCAAAAGGAAAACGGTCAAAATAGGGGGAAGTGCCTTGTTGATATCCCCATCGTTAACGGCAATGATACCTGCAATAACAACCATGCTCACTGCTGTCATTGGAGCGGTTGGGCCCGAAATTTGTGTGTTGGTTCCACCGAAAAGAGCGGCAAAAAAACTAATGAAAATTGCCCCGTACAAACCGGCGCTGGGGCCTAACCCAGAACTTACACCAAAGGCAAGCGCCAAAGGAAGGGCCACAATGCCTGCGGTAATTCCCCCGAACAAATCTCCTTTTAGGTGCTTAAACATGGTATAGTGTTGTTTGCGTAGCTTTAATATAACAATATTATGAATAAAAAATGCCGGTAGTAAAATACACCGGCATTTTTTACATAAAGTTATTCTGTGCTACAGAAAGGTAACTTTACCATCAGAGATATCGTACATGGCACCGACTATGGCAATTTCTCCATTGTCTTCCATTTCTTTTAGAACGTTGCTTTGATTTCTGATGTTTTCCAAGGTCATTTCAACATTTTTTGCCGAAACCGCATCCACAAACTCTAAATTTTTAGAGTTTCTTAAAGATTCATCTTTAGGTTCGTGGACAGCGGCCACGGCAGGTTCAATTTTATTGATCAAAGCAGTAAGGTTGCCCAAACGAGCATGGTCGCATGCTCCTTTTACCGCTCCACAGGCAGTATGCCCCAAAACTACAATGGTTTTTGTCCCTGCCAATTTGCAGGCAAACTCCATGCTTCCCAAAATATCTTCGTTAACAAAATTCCCTGCAATTCTTATACTAAAGATGTCTCCCAACCCTTGGTCAAAAACAAGCTCAGCGGATACTCTTGAATCAATGCAGCTTAAAATGGTCGCAAACGGAAATTGACCGTCCTTTGTATCGTTCACCTGTTCCAAGAGGTTTCTGTTCGCTTTTAAGTTTTGTTGAAAACGCTGATTGCCCTCCTTCAAAAATTGAATGGCTTTTTCTGGCGTCATGGTTGCCTGGGTTTCTTTTGTGTGTGCTTTCATGCTAAAATATTTTATGCCGATTTTTTCGGTCTTAGATTAAAAAATTCGATGTAACTATCCGGATTTTCAATTTCGCCTTTTTCCGAGATAATTTTAATGTCGATGTTCCTGTTCTTCGCTTTGTTTGAAAAGTCTTCTAGGATTTCCACGATATCATTGTCAAGAAAACGTGTTTTTCTAACATCCAATTCAAGATAGGAGTTTTCAGGAAGACTATCCAGTTCTTTTAGAATGGCTCCTTTGTTAAAAAAGGTAACCTCTTCCGCAAGGGTCATTTTAATTTTATGTGCTCCATTGCTCTTATCTTCAATATGAAGGAAGTGGGAGTTCTGGTAGCTTTTAATAAGAACAACGACAATACCAACGCCAAGACCTAAACTGATCCCGACCAAAAGGTCTGTAAAAACAATGCCCAACACGGTTACCACAAAGGGGACAAATTGTTTCCAACCCGCTTGGTACATGGTTTTGAAAAGCGATGGCTTTGCGAGTTTAAAACCAACGATAAACAATATGGCGGCCAAAACGGACAGCGGAATCTTATTGAGCAAGGTCGGTATCAATATTACCGAACCGAGGAGGAAGAATCCGTGGATAATAGCAGAAGCCTTTGTTTTACCTCCGGATTGAATATTGGCTGAACTACGAACGATTACCTGTGTAACCGGAAGCCCTCCGACCAAACCAGAAAGCATGTTCCCCACTCCTTGGGCCCTAAGCTCGCGGTTGGTGGGCGTTGTTCTTTTTTCAGGATCTAATTTATCCGTTGCCTCCACACATAGCAATGTTTCCAAACTGGCCACCAATGCAATGGTGAAACCTGTTATCCAAACTTCTGGGTTGGATATGGCGGAGAAATTGGGAAAACTAAAAAAGCCCAAGAACGAATCAAAGCTATCCGGTACCGGAACGCTTACCAAATGCTCCTGCGTGATTCCCCATGTGCCATTGCCTTGGGTCAATGAATAATACACGATTCCAATGACCACAGCGACCAAAGGTCCTTGTATAAGCTCAAAAATCCTGGATTTTTTCGTTAGAACCTGACCCCATAAAATAAGTATGGCCAAGGCAACAACAGCGATAAGGGTTGCACCAGGACTAATAAAATTGATGGAGTTTATAATTTCACTAAAGGTGTTTTCACCATCTACTTGAAAGAAGGCCCAATCACCTTCCGGGTCGGCATCATAACCAAAAAAATGGGGAATTTGTTTTAGAATGATGATGATTCCAATACCCGTGAGCATACCTTTAATTACCGATGATGGAAAATAATAGGCAATAATACCAGCCTTTAGAAATCCGAAAATCAGCTGGATTATACCGCCCAATACTACGGCAACCAAAAAGTTTTGATACCCTCCCAAGGTTCCGATCGCGGTTAGTACAATGGCTGCAAGTCCTGCTGCAGGGCCACTTACCCCTATTTGGGAACCACTTAGTGCACCTACAACGATTCCCCCAATAATACCTGCAATAAGCCCCGAAAACAAAGGGGCGCCACTGGCCAGGGCAATACCTAAACAAAGCGGTAGTGCCACAAAAAAGACCACAATACTGGCAGGCAAGTCATTTTTTATATACTTGAACATAATAAACAAGATTAGTCCTCTACATCAGATAAAATTTGGTGGTAAAGGACAATTAAAATTTGATTTAAACGAGAATAAGAATGTTAAACCAATTTTCGGGGAGGGGGGTCTAGTGTTTCAAGGGTAAACTCCAATACAGCGAATGCATATCCTAATGCATCATTATTTTTTTCTTGATTTATGGATGGATCCGCTGAAATAAAACTTTTTGACATAAAATATTTAATATCAAATGTTTTACTGCTCGAAGTATCATGCGTATTGTTCTCCTCTTCGGAAGAACCAAGAATAAAGGCAATACTATATTCCCGCCCCATAAGTGGGACAAAAGGTGAGGTCAACAAAATTGTGACCATCACAAAGGAAATAAACGGTATAGCCAGTGTTCGCATCATATTATATGATTGGGGGTAAATTTAAGATAAGATATGCACTTATTTGTTAATTATGTCTAAAAATCCTTTAACGACCTAATCTGGTCCCCCAACAACCATCCTGTTTGCCCATCGGCAATACGTATTCTTTTCCAATCGTCCAATTCGTCCAAAATATTCACTTTGGTTCCTTCGTGAATGGTAAAGATAGTACTGCTGTTGGTATTGGGTTCTGAACTAACATTGACTTCTTTCTCAAAAACTATGGCTGGGTCATCGTTCTTGTATTGTTGATATCCAAGGTAGGCCATTAAAACAGAGACGGCGCACAAAGCAAGAGAGAGCATACTTGAAATAAATGCAACCCTCTTTTGGTTGGCCGGGCTAAGAAAATAATAGGCCATATAGGCCAAAACAAACAAAAAGACCAATCCAATGGCCAAATAAGCCCATTGATCATAGGAGAGCAAACCCACAACTGATTTGTAGATTTTGGATATCCCCGTTGTAGGAACTTCCTCAATGGCATCCAGCCTCATATTTTGGGCAAACGCCAAATTATTTTGGATTTCCCTATTAGGTGGGTCAAGAAGCAATGCTTTTTCGTAGTAATAAATACTGGGGCCAATGGAATTGAGTTTGTAGTAGCAATTCCCCAAATTAAAGTACAGTGCGGCCGAATGCTCGCCATTTTCCAGAATTTGCTTGTAGTTTTCTATGGCAGCGGAATATTCCCCATTGTTGTATAGTTCGGTGGCTTCATTAAACAGAGCCTCGTTTTGGGAAAATCCAAAAGAGAGCGAAAGCATACAAAATAAAAGGACCATCTTTTTCATGCTCATAACTGTTTGTCCAAATTAGAAATTACTTCACTTGCTTTTTCATAATCTTGTTGCATCTGCACATTGGAAAACGGGCTATATCGTGCCATTTCACAGCTGGTCAATAATGCTATAAAGCCATCAACATCCTTTTGGTCAACCTTTTTTTCCGAAAGAATGCTTGTAATTTTATCCTTGCTGAATTCCGAAGTTTCTATGTGTAATTTTGCCTTCAGGTAGTTGTGCAAACCTTTTTCCAGAGCCACATAAAAGGCTTCTTTGTTTCCGAGTTCCTTTTTGGCTGTTGAAAGATATTTTCTGGCCAGTTTGTTGGCTTTCTTTATTTTGTTCCCTACCACATCGCTGGCAATGGCCTCTCTCTTCTTAAATGTGAAAATGGCTATCGGAATAAACAATAGCGGGGCGAACAAAAGAATAAAAAAGAGGCTTGAGCCAAAAAAGCGGTGAGAACCAATAGGAATCAGGTTCGGATTTATGTTGATAAAATGAAACTGCTCCCCGGTCGGCACAACCAATTGCTTGTTGGCAGAGGAACTTGATATATTGGCAGAACCACTTGTAGGTCCTTCGATTACCTCAATATTGATTTCTTCTGAATTAATGGTTTTATAGTTACCTGTACTCGGATTAAAATAACTGAAAGAGATACTTGGAATGGGGTATTTTCCCCTAAATGAAGGTACAATGGTATAATTATTGGCCACTTTGCCCTCCATGCCGGTACTGTAGGTGTTGATGGATTCCTCGTATTCGGGATCATAAACTTCTAAAGAGCTCGGCAGTTCTGGCTCTGGAAGTTGGAACAATTTCAAGTTCCCTTTTCCAGTAACTTCAACTTTGGCCTGAAGCGATTCCGAGGCATTCAGTTGGGTTTTGCTTGTGGTCACCGAAAAATCAAAATCACCAACAGCTCCACTGAAACCGGCCGGTTTTCCAGCTTCTGGCAATGGTTTTACGTTGATGGTTCTGTTACCTGCAGAAACGGTTTTACTTGTAGAGGTATAAATTCGGCCACCAAAAAAGTCTCTTCTGTTGGTGGGTACATCAACAAAAATCTCGAGAGAAAGTGGCTCAATGTCCAGCTGTCCTGATTTTTGGGGGTAAAGTACCACTCGTTTTAAAACTACATATCTATAGGGTTTACCTTGGTAAGTACCGTTTTGCGCGGTGTGCTTGGTAACCGGAATATCTTGGCTCCAAAAATTATTATAGGTGGGATTGTCCAAGGGTCTGTAATTTGTAACACTTATGTTTGGACTTACATAGAGCTTATAGACTACGGTAACAGCTTCATTTAAATACGGATTTCCTTTTGATACTTCTGCAACTAAATGAAGGCTTTCGTCGGCCACATCGTCCACGGTCTTCTGTGCATTAGGCTTGTCCACTGCCGCTGTAACCTCTACTTGCTTGGGGGTTGTCTTGTATGTTTGGCCGTTAATCTCGATAGTGGCCTGATTTATGGTGAAACTCCCCCTCGCCGTGGGCTTTAAAATGTAAGAATAGGTCTTGGAAAAACTGCGTTTGCCATTTACCCAAGAAGAACTAATGGACTGCGAAGGGCCCATCACCACATTAAAACCATTAAATTGAGGCGGCTTAAAGTTGTCGCCATCCTTGTTCATGGTAAAATCTACCCGAAGACGTTCGTTTAGCCCCAATTCCTCTTTGCTCAAGTTCATGGTAAACGAAATCTCTTCCGCATCGTCTTGGGCATGTGAATGTAAGCCCGTAAAGAGTAACATTCCCAGAATAAACAATATGTTGCCCTTCAACACTTTCATTACCAGTCCTTCTCGTTTTTAATTTTTTTGCCTCGAACTTTTCGGGCCTCCATTTTTTCCTGCACTTTTTTCTCTTCGTTCTGCATGGCCTCTAGCAAATTCTGAATCTGTTGTTCAGACAATTGATTGGGTCTAGGTTGCTGCTTTTTATCTTCGGGCTGGTCACCCTCATTGGGTTTTTTCTCTTGCTCTTTTTTCTTGTCACCATTGCCTTTTTGATTTTCCTTGGGCTTATCCTCTCCATTTTCACCCTGGTCGCCTTTATCTTTGTTTTCATCCTCTTTTTGCTCGCCTTTGTCTTTCTTCTCGTTATCCCCGCCTTCGTTCTTCTGGTCTTGGTTTTTATCCTTGTCCTCGTTTTCCTGATCTTTCTTGTCTTCGTTGTCCTTGTTTTGGTCGTTCTTTTGCTCGTCCTGTTGTTTTTCTAGCATCTTTTTGGCCAGAGCAAGGTTATAGCGAGTCTCGTCGTCGTTAGGATTTTTTCTTAAGGCTTGTTTGTAGGCCTCAACGGCTTGTTTGTAATCTTTTTGCTTCATGAACACGTTGCCCATGTTATGGAATGCCTTGTGCTTTTCTCCTTTATCCTCGGCAACTTCTCCTGCCTGTTTGTACCTTCCAAAAGCTTCTCCATAACTTTCCCTGTTATAGTAGGCGTTCCCTAAATTAAATCGGGCGGCGGCATTTTTGTTGCTTTTGGAAATGGCCCTTCTGTAATCGGCCTCTGCCGTAACAAAATCGTTGGCGGTAAGTTCTTCGTTGGCCTCATAGGTAAGATTGGTAGAGGCTTGCAATGCTTTTTCCGCTTCTTTGTTCGCTTTTTCGGTTATATCGTCCTGCGCATGGACCATCCCGAAACATAGTAATAGTCCAAACATCAACTTAATCTTGCTCATCATCATGCTCGTTAAAAAGATTCAGTTTTTTCAACCATTGTGTTTTTCTGTCCAAAACAAAAATGTCCAAAAATAGAAATAAAAAGCCAGCGGCCAGGAACCATTGAAATTGGTCCTTGTACTCTGCAAATTGTTTGGCTTCAAACTCTGTTTTGTCCATCCGGTTCAGTTCCTCTTTGATGAACTCCACGGCATTTTCGGTGCTGGAGCCATCAATATAATCGCCATTGCCCCTGTCGGCAATCTCTGTCAATATGTTTTCGTTCAATTTTGTGATGACAACCTCGCCTTGGTTGTCCTTTTTCAAACTTTCTACAATGCCGTTCTTTTTGATGGGAATCGGAGCTCCTTTGGCTTTACCCACTCCAATGGTATAAACACGGATTCCGTTCAGTGTAGCTTTTTCAACTGCATCGATAGTGGAACTTTCGGAGTGGTCTTCCCCATCAGAAACAATAAAAAGCACCCTGTTGGTCTGTTGGGAATCATCGTAATAAGTACTGGCCAAATCTATGGCTGCGTTAATGGCGGTTCCCTGTGATGAGAGCATATCGGTATTCATGCTCTGTAAGAACATTTTAGCGGCGCCATAGTCCGTGGTTATAGGCAATTGAGGGTAGGCTTGCCCTGCGTAGGCAATTATTCCTATACGGTCGCTCGCCAATTGGTTGATGATTTCCGAAACAATACGTTTGGCTTTTTCCAAACGGTTGGGGGCAATGTCCTCTGCCAGCATACTTTTTGAAACATCGATGGCAAAAACGATATCCACACCTTCGCGTTTAACGGTTTCCAGTTTTGTACCGATTTTTGGATTGACCAACCCCAATACCAAAAACGTAAGCCCTCCCAATAAAAATATCAGTTTAAGGGTTGACTTAAAGTTGGATTTATTGGGTGCCAGACGCTTCAATAGGTTTGATTCTGCAAAACGTTTTTGTGTCTTTCTCTTCCAGATTTGAAGAAAAAAGAACGCCAGGGCCATTACCGGGATTATGGCCAAGAGGTAGAAATATATTTTTTCGTCAAACTGAATCATTCGCTAAATAAAACTTTTAAAGATGGAGTTTCGCAATCCCCATTCCAACAGCAATAAAATTCCGGCCAAGAAAATCAGCGGCCTGAATTTTTCCTCGTATTTGTAATATTTGAATTCCTCTATTTCTGTTTTTTCCAACTTGTTGATTTCCTCGTAAATGGCTTCCAAGGATTCATTATCGGTGGCACGGAAATATTTTCCTCCTGTCACTTCTGCGATTTCTTTGAGCAATTCTTCATCAATCTCCACTTGTCGCATACCGTATCTATAGGAACCATCCCTATTGTAGCCGATGGGAGACAAGGCATTTCCGTTGGTTCCGAGACCAATTGTGTATGTCTTGATTCCAAATTCGACTGCTAGATCGGCTGCGGTTCTAGGTTCAATAAAGCCAGAATTATTGACACCGTCCGTTAAAAGAATGATAACTTTACTTATGGCCTTGCTTTCTTTTAGTCGGTTTACCGAAGTGGCCAAGCCCATTCCGATTGCGGTTCCATCTTCCAATACACCATAGGTGATTTCTTCTAGGGCATTCAAAACAATGGCCTTGTCGCTGGTAATAGGGGTTTTGGTATAGCTTTCGCCCGCATAGCTCACCAAACCGATACGGTCGTTCGGGCGACCTTCGATAAAATCGGCGGCTACTTCTTTCAATGCGGTCAATCGGTTCGGCTTTAGGTCGCGGGCCAACATACTGGACGATACATCGATGGCCATTACAATATCGATGCCCTTGGTTGTTTTTGTCCGTGTTGAAATATCCTCCGTTTGAGGTCTGGCCAATGCCGTAATTATTGCAGCCAAAGCCAATAATCGAATGGCAAACAAAACAGGTTTTAATTTTGATGCCCAACTCTTGACCGTGAACCCTTTGATGCTGGAAATCCGCAGGGAGGCCATTTCATTTTTTCGTTTGAAAAAATACCATAGCAAAGCCAATGGCAGCAACAAAAGCAGCCAGAAAAATTCAGGATTTGCAAATTCTATATTCTCAAACATTTATACTTGTGTTTTTACGTCCAGACTTCCTAAAATCCGATCTACGATCTGTTCCGCATACTCATCGTCCTCTTCCCAAGTGATCACAACTTGTTGGATGAAACCTTTACCTCCAAAAGTTAGAATATTGTACTTGGCCCTTTTGGAATCTCCGTTGGGTCGTTCCAAAGTTCCCGTGCCATAGGTTTTCATACCCTTTACACCGGATTGTGTCACAAATTCTTCTTGTTTGGTGATGATATTCTTTAGTCCCAATTGTTCAAAATTGGTCAGGGTGGAACCTATTACCGCATCAAATTGAGGCTCCTCTTTTTGTTCTTTGAATGTGATGGAGCTTGTGCTTACCGAAAATATCCCCACATAGCTACCGTAGGAAAATGCTTGAAGCTCTTTAATGAGCTTTTCGGTTTCTTTGGGAAGTTCCAATTCTTGACGGACCAAAACTTCTGGTGTTTCTATTTCAATGGGAGGGAAACCGTACGAACTGGCCACCCACTCATTTTCCAGCAAATCCTTTGTAGGGTAGCCAAATACGGTATCCCGAACCTTTTTGGTGCCAAAATAAATGGTAGAACCTACACCGCCCAAAACAATGATTCCTGCAAAAATGGCTGCAGCCCAATAGATTCTTTTACGTTGTTTTTTCTTGGCCAGTTCCTCTAGGTATTCCTCATCCAGTAAAAGATCCTCTTCTGTGGGTTCTGGAAGTGCTTCGTGGGTTTTGGTCACGATTTCTTCGACCATTTTCCTATCTTGTTCGGCAACGGTTGTGGCTGGTTTGTTTTTGGCAAACTTTACCAAATCGGCCGTTTGTAATATTTTTTGAAATTGTTGGATGGTGTCATCGTCCAATTTAAGCTCTCCGGCATCCCTTAACATTTCCAGTTTGGTAATGAGTTCTGACGTGGTACTTTCCATGGCAGTGACGTGCACATCTTCTTCCAGATAGGACCGCACAATATCGGTAAGTTCCGAATAGTACTGCTTGTATTCGTCCTGAATAAGGTATTTGGAGTTCTCCAACTTTTTAAGCTCCATAAGGGCTCGGTCATAGGGTGGGAGCAAGGCCACTTTTTCTTCCTCGGTCAAAGGTTTCTTTCTTAGAAAGAACCAATATACCAATCCCCCGACCACAATCAACCCTAAAAGAATCCAAAGTGCCGTAAGCCACATATCGGCGGTACTTCTTTCTACCTCGATCAAGGGTTTGATGTCGTACATTTTTTGTTTAGTGGTGTCCACCAATACGTCTGCGACTTTAACTTGAAAAGAATCCGTAAAAAAAGGTTGCTCGTTAATGGCAATTCGTTGTGGGGGAATCGTGTATGCGCCACTATCGAACTGGGTTAGGGAATATATTTTCTGAAGGATGACCTTATTGTCATTTTTGAGGGTGTCGGCCATAATGGCCTCTACGGTTTCCAGCGGGGAAAAAGTTTGTCCTTCGGGAAAGAAAACCACATCGGTGGAATCCGTCTCAACTGTAATTTTGTATTGAATCTGTTCCCCAATTTTAATGGCCAAGGTGTCCACTTCGGCATCAACTTTGGGTCCTGTTTGCGAAAAACCGATCGTGGGTATCAGCAATAGAAACAACATGGTTCCCCAAACTGATCGGGGCTTTGTTGTTTTGCTTTTTATTTTATGTAGACCGTTTATTCGCATTATCCTCTTCGTTTAAAATACCCCAATAGCTTTTTTACGTAGCTTTCGTCTGCCCTACAATTGATGACCCCGCAGCCTGATTTGTTAAAGGAATTGGTGAAATAGGCCACTTTGTCTTTGTAGTGTTGTCCATAAGCCAAACGAACCTGTTTGGATTGGGTGTTCACCAATTGTATTTCCCCTGTTTCGGCATCTTGCATTTGCACCATTCCCAAATTTGGGATGGCTTCCTCACGTTGGTCATAAACCCTTATTCCGGTAACATCGTGCTTATTTCCCACAATGCGAAGTGTGTTCTCGTAGTTATCCGCAATAAAATCCGATAGCACAAAAACAATGGCTTTTTTCTTCATCACGTTGGTCAGGAACTTCAACGCCTCTGCAAGATTGGTTTCACTGCTTTTTGGATGGAACTCCAACAATTCCCTAATAATTCGAAGTACGTGGCTTTTTCCTTTTTTAGGCGGGATATAAAGCTCTACTTTATCGGAAAATAGAATCAAACCTACTTTATCGTTGTTCTGAAGCGCAGAAAATGCGAGCGTGGCTGAAATCTCTGTGATGATTTCTTTTTTGAACTGATTGGATGTACCGAAAAGTTCAGACCCACTCACGTCGACCATCAACATCATGGTGAGTTCACGCTCTTCTTCAAAAACCTTCACGTAGGGTTCGTTGTAGCGTGCGGTAACATTCCAGTCAATGCTTCGTACATCATCTCCAAACTGATACTGGCGTACTTCGCTGAACGTCATCCCCCGACCTTTGAACGTAGAATGGTATTCCCCACCAAAAATATGGTCGGAAAGACGTCGGGTCTTAATTTCAATTTTACGTACTTTTTTTAGTAGTTCCTTTGTATCCATTTGGTTCAAAAAAATAGGTTTTCGGGTTGGTTAAAAGTATTGCTACTTATTCCGATAAACATTGAACCGCTAAGGCACCTCTACCTCGTTTACAATCTTGTTGATGATTTCTTCGGAGGTAATATTTTCTGCCTCGGCCTCGTAGGTGATTCCGATTCGGTGACGCAGTACATCGTGCACCACGGCCCTGACATCTTCGGGAACCACATAACCTCTTCGCTTAATGAACGCATAGCATTTGGACGCTTTCGCCAAGTTGATGCTACCTCTTGGAGAAGCACCAAAACTGATAAGCGGCTTCAAACTTTCCAAGTTGTATTTTTCCGGGTAACGCGTAGCGAAAATGAGGTCGAGAATATATTTTTCGATTTTTTCGTCCATATAAACCTCGCCAACAGCTTCTTGGGCCCTTAGAATTTGCTCCAAGGAAACTGCGGGGTTAACGGCCTCGGTTGCACCTTTTAGGTTTTGACGGATGATCAGTTGTTCCTCGTTCAACTTTGGATAGTCGATTACGGTTTTCAACATAAAACGGTCCACTTGTGCTTCAGGAAGTGGGTAAGTACCTTCTTGTTCTACAGGGTTTTGGGTGGCCATTACTAAAAAAGGCGCGTCCAGCACAAATGTTTCGTCCCCGATGGTCACCTGTTTTTCCTGCATGGCTTCCAAAAGTGCCGATTGTACCTTTGCGGGAGCCCTGTTGATCTCATCTGCCAAAACAAAGTTGGCAAAGATGGGTCCTTTTTTAATGGAGAAATCGTTCTCTTTTATATTGTATATCAATGTACCGATCACATCAGCGGGCAAAAGGTCGGGCGTAAACTGTATTCTGCTATAGCTTCCTTTCACCGCTTTGGCCAAGGTGTTGATGGCCAATGTCTTTGCCAGTCCGGGAACACCTTCGAGCAGAATATGGCCTTTTCCCAATAGACCAATCAGTAAGCGCTCCACCATGTGGGTCTGCCCCACAATGGCCTTGTTCATCTCAACCCTTAAAAGGTCAATAAAAGCGCTTTCCTGGGCAATTTTTTCATTCACAGCACTAATATCAATAGTAGTGTTTTCTTCCATTATATACTTTTATTGTTTGGTGTTAATGTCGGGGTTTTCGCTAAGGTGTGCAAAATGAAAATTTATTTAAAACCTAGCTGTTAATTAATGGTTAAAAAAAACGCTAAACCCCTAGTTTTATGAAGGATTTAAGGCTTTAATTTTATACATTCAGCACTTATGGGACGGACAACGAATTTTTCCCGCATTATATCGGGAGCGATGACATGGGGAAGTTGGGGGAAAAAACTTTCCAAAAAGGGAATGATTGAATTAATGCACCACAGCATTGCTTGTGGCTTAACCACTTTTGACCATGCCGATATTTATGGAAGCTATTCCACCGAGACCGATTTTGGACAGGCATTTCGGAATAGTGGAATTAAAAGGGGGGATATTCAACTGATCACCAAGTGTGGTATTCAAATGACCCGTGGCAGGAATAACCGAATCAATCATTACCAGTATGACAAGGATTATATTATTTGGTCTGCGGAAGCGTCTTTAAAAAAGTTGAAAACGGATTATTTGGACTTTTTTTTAATGCACAGGCCAAGTCCGTTGATGGAAGCCGAAGAGATGGCAGAAGCTGCTCGGCAGTTATTGCAAAGTGGAAAAATAAAACAGTTTGGGGTATCCAATTTTACAACCTCTCAAGTGGCCATGTTGGAAACAGCCATACCCGTTGAAGGAAACCAGGTCGAATTTTCTTTGACGCATCATAATCCTATGTACGATGGAACTTTTGATGATTGCATAGCCAACAAAAGATTGGCCATGGCATGGAGCCCGTTGGGAACACTTTTTAGGGAAGATGATGAGCAAGTAGAACGTATTAAAGAGGCCATGGGGCCTTTGATGGAGAAGTATGATGCTGATGAGAGCCAGTTGCTCTTGGCCTGGATTTTAAAACATCCTGCAAAAGTGCATCCGGTCATTGGAACCACAAACAAAAAAAGAATGGAAATGGCCGCAGAAGCCATAGATATAGAATTGGAACTTCAAGATTGGTTTGCCCTTTTGGTGGCGAGCCAAGGACATGATGTTCCGTAAAAATTGGAAATGGGAAAAACAGCATTAATAACAGGAGCTACAAGTGGAATAGGTAAAGCAACGGCAGAGCTTTTTGCAAAGCAAGGATTTAATTTAATTCTTTGTGGAAGAAGACAGGAACGTTTGGAAGGGTTTAAAAATGAATTGGGAAGAGACACAGCAATCTTTACCTTAAATTTTGATGTTAGAAATCGAGAGGACGTTTTCTCGGCCATTGAAAGTTTGCCCAAGGAATTTTCAGAAATAGACATTTTGGTCAACAATGCTGGCAATGCCCATGGATTGGACCCTATTGATAAGGGCGATCCAGATGATTGGGATGCCATGTTGGACATTAATGTAAAGGGGTTGTTGTATATGTCAAAAGCCGTTATTCCCCAAATGGTGGAGCGCAAATCTGGGCATATCATCAACATTGGTTCCACGGCGGGGAAGGAAGTATATCCCAACGGAAATGTGTATTGTGCCAGTAAACATGCCGTGGATGCCATTAACCAAGGTATGCGGATAGATTTGAATGCTTATGGAATTCGCGTAGGGGCCGTAAACCCTGGATTGGTGGAAACTGAGTTCAGTGATGTTCGGTTTAAGGGAGATCGTGATAAGGCATCAAAGGTGTACAAAGGCTTTCAACCTTTAAAACCAGAGGATATCGCGGATATTATCCTGTTTGTGGTAACTCGACCCTACCATGTGAACATTGCCGACCTTGTGGTAATGCCCACCGCACAGGCCAGCAGTACAATCGTCAACAAAAATGGCTCATAGTTGATGGTTAAATGTCAAAACCGTCGGGTCGAGAACAAGGTTTGTACTATTAAAAATTCTATTCTCGATACATTTTTTTGAACTTAAGTTCAAAAAACCTCTCGAAATGACGAATTTTTCTTTGGTTTATAAAATCCCGAAACACTAAGTTATGATCAATAAACGCCTACTCGTAAAAAACCTTTTGGCCCACAACGACGAGAATAGTTTTTACGATAAAAAGCGTTTTATATCCATTGGGGAAAAGGAGGGCAAGGCCAAATTTTTAAAACATGTCTGTGCCTTGGCCAACAGCAACCCAAAAAACAACTCCTTTATTGTGATCGGGGTGGAGGATGAGGACAATACTATTGTTGGCGTTGATTTTTTTGATGACAGCAAAATTCAGAACCTCGTCAATGCCTATTTGGACAATCCGCCTCTAATTTCCTATGAAAATATTCCCTTTCCCCATTTGCCCGAAGGCAAGGTGGTGGGTCTCGTAACAATTAGGTCCAACGGAAAAGTTTGTGCCCTTCGCAAAAATATTTGGAAGTATTACGGGGGGGCGGTCTTTTTTAGGGAAGGTAGCATCAGCTTGCCCAAAGCTTTTGATATTGAGCTAAAGGACATCAACTCCGATAAGGTGGCGACGATTGAACAGCATGCTCGGAATAACATAGAATTGACACTGGATGCGGTCATAAAATTCTTCAATACCAGACATCCTGACTTAACAAGTGATTACAAAGTCTTTAAAGAACAATTTGTGGTCTGTTGGGCGGGAAACAAGAAGAAAGTTAAGGGCAAGGTCTACTATTCCCGAGTGGATATTGAACTCATCAACGAACAGGTAAAACTGTTTTATTCCGCTTTGGACGAAATCACTATTGATTATGATGACGACCACTTCAAAACCTTGGAGTATGTGCAATTGGGCTTGGGCTCTCAACAAAAATATTATCCTTTGGAAGAAGTGGTCATCACATTTTCGGACAATGGCAAGTACACCATCAACAGTAAATTAATATTTGAGCCACCACAGTTTGATAAAAAAACGCTGTATCATGTTTACAATACCAACAATGCATTGCTCAAAAAGTTGGAAAACCATATTCCGTTAACAGATTCGGAGCATACGGATATGACCCACCTCCCAGCAACGTATCTTATTTGTTACCTGAACGGTTTTGAGGAGGCCAAGGAAAAAATGGACAGTTCAAGGGCGTTGTTAAAAACTTACGACAGCAATATTTACCAATCCTTAAAGGAATCCCAACGAATTCTAAGGAAAGTAAGGTACGCTTAGTCGCTGGTTCATCTATTTTTCGAGTTGCTCTTTTGTAGGCAAGGCAACAATAGCACCATAATTTGTAGTGGTAATGGCCCCGGCCTTGTTCGCCAAGGCGACCATGTTTTCCACTAACGAAAAATCTTCGAAAACAGGCCCAAAATTGCCCAAATCGGAAATTTGATACAATAAACACCCTATAAAAGCGTCGCCAGCACCAGTAGTGTCCAAGGGAGCTACCTTTATACTCGGAATTACCTTTTTGGTGCCGTTCATGCTCAGTAAGGTACCGTCTTTCCCCAAGGTAACGGTAATTATTTTCGTTCCGGCCTTGTGCAAAACATCACAGGCTTCATGTAAATCTTCTTTACCTGAAATAAGTTGTGCTTCTTCTTGGCTGAACTTGCACAAATGTGATTTTTCCACAAAGGGCATGCACTTTTTTATGAAGGTTTCTTCGTGATCTTTCCAAAGGTCGCTTCTAAAATTTGGGTCAAAACAGATAAACATTTCTTTGGTAAGGCCATCAAAAAGATATTTGCTGTATGTTTTTTCCAAAGGTCCGCCCAAAAGAGCGGTCGCGGCCCCCAAGTGAAGAATATTTCCGGGAAGGTTCTTTCTTAGCTCGGGATTATACTTCAATTCCTTATCGGCGCCCCTGCTAAAAACAAAATCGCGTTCTCCATCTTCCGAAAGCGATACAAAGGCCAGCGTGGTGAAAGTATCCGATAATTGGGCCAACGAAACGTCAACGCCAACCTCTTTCAGGGTTTCCAATAAAAATTTCCCAAACGGATCGTCCCCTACACAACCAATAAAAATTCCGTTTCCTCCCAATTTGGATATGGCACAGGCCACATTGGCAGGAGCTCCCCCTGCTTTTTTGGTAAACTCGTTTGCTTTGGAAAGGTCGCTTCCTTGACGTTCGGCAACAAAATCAATCAACACTTCACCAATGCAGTATACTTTTTTCATATTGTTTCGGAATATTCTAAGGTACATAGAAAATTATACCATGTCCAAAAAACAGTTAGGTTAATTTGAAATATAGGTTAAATGCTTGATAAAGCCAGCATGATTTTTTATTGGCCAAGCATTTGTGCGTAATTTTGTCAAAAACTTTTCTATGCGAACACTTGTTGTGGGCGACATCCATTCAGGGGTGCGGGGGTTGGAGCAATTAATGGGCAAGGCCAGTGTCACCTCCAAAGATCATATCATATTTTTGGGCGATTATGTAGATGGGTGGAGCACGGCAGTGGAAACCGTAAATTTTTTGATTCAGCTCAAAAGTGAATATAACTGCACTTTTATTCGTGGAAATCACGATGAACTCTGTAGGGCTTGGTTGGTAGATCAAAAAGAAAACCCGCAATGGTTGGCACACGGCGGCATTGCAACCAGAGATTCTTATTTGAATGCAGATAGGGATATATGGGAATTACATTTGAAGTTTTATAACGAATTGCAAAATTATTATCTCACAGATGACAACCGGTTGTATTTGCACGCCGGCTACACAAACCTTAAGGGAGTAGATTACGAATATTTTGAACAATCTTTTTACTGGGACAGGACATTATGGGAACTGGTAACGGCACTTGACCCTGATTTGGAACCTACAAGTCCCAAGTTTCCAAAACGGTTGACCCACTACAAGGAAATTTACATAGGCCACACCCCTTTGTCCAAAAACGGGTTTGTAGAACCGCAGAACAAAGCCAATGTTTGGAACGTGGATACAGGGGCCGCTTTTATGGGCGGATTGACCATGTTGGATGTGGAAACCAAGGAATATTGGCAAAGTGATCCCGTACACACATTTTATCCTGGCGAAAGAGGAAGAAATTAGCGCAGTTTTCATTATTTTATATAGACCTTTGTAAAAAACCCCGTACTATGTCGATAAAAAATGTAAGATTGGAAGTAATGCAGGCGATTGAACCCAAAGTTGAAGGGTTTATTGATGAATTTCTTATTCCAACAGAAAAAATATGGCAGCCCACCGATTTTTTGCCAGACTCCCGAAGCGATAAGTTTTTTGATGAAGTAGAAAAGATCCGCGGAGAGGCGAAGGAATTGGGATACGATTTTTGGGTAACCCTTGTGGCCGATACCATTACGGAAGAAGCACTCCCCACGTATGAATCCTGGTTGATGGATGTGGAAGGCATTGATCAGCACAATGGCAAGGACAATGGATGGAGCAAATGGGTGCGTGCATGGACAGCTGAGGAAAATCGCCATGGAGATGTTTTGAACAAATATTTATACCTCTCTGGCCGTGTAAACATGCGTGAAATTGAGATAACTACCCAACATTTGATTTCTGATGGGTTTGATATTGGAACGGACAGGGATCCCTATAAGAATTTTGTATATACCACTTTCCAAGAGTTGGCCACCAATATTTCGCACAAAAGAGTGGGAAAAATGGCCAGAAAGAAAGGCAATGTACTGCTCGCAAAAATGTGCACCATAATTGCAGGTGATGAAATGAGGCACCATTTGGCATATCGCGAATTTGTAAAGACAATTATGGGGCAGGATCCCGATGGAATGGTCTTGGCCTTTGCAGATATGATGAAGAAAAAAATTGTGATGCCGGCCCATTTTCTTAGGGAATCGGGCGGAAGTATAGGAGAGGCATTCGAACAGTTTTCCAATTGTGCCCAACGGTTGGGGGTGTATACCTCACAAGACTATATTGATATTTTGAAAAAATTGAACGATTACTGGGATATAGGAAACCTTCGCGGACTTTCTGATCAGGCAGAAAAGGCCAGGGATTATCTGATGAAACTCCCCGAAAGGCTACAACGCATATCCGAACGTATGAAATTTTCCCAAGAGCAGCATACTTTTAAATGGGTAGAAGCCAACGGAATGTTGTAGGAATCAAGTTAAGTCTGGCCTATGGCATTAATATTTGCCGGCACGGTGTTTTTCCTGCCACTCGAACAACTGTTCCCAATGGCCCTCGTAAGCCATTTTTGCCTGCATGGGCCATGAGGCGGGGTCGTGTATACGATAGCGCTTACCGCCGGAATCCAACACCTCTTGGCATTTGTCCGCGGAGGTTTCGGCCAAATCTTTCCATGTTTTGATGTCAAAATTGTGAAAAAGGGTTTCAATTTTTGGGCCGATGCCCTCAACAAGCTTTAAATCATTTTCTTTGATTTTTTCCCCAAAAGCTGTCTTTGCCCTATTTGCATCAAAGAAGAAAGCGTCTTTTTTTGGAGGATTTTTATCCCGTTCAAGGCTTAGTTGCTTTGTTTTGGATGTATCCAGTCTTTTTTTGCAAGTTTCCAGATCGGATTTTAACTTGGCGTTTTCAATTTCAAGGATATTGAGTTGAACTGAATTTTCGGCTGCTGAGGGTGTGCTGGATTTTCCAAAAAAATAACCAAGAATCCCAGAAATGATTCCCGTTATGGCCAAAACAATCCAATACCAAATTGTAGAACTTATCCAATCCATATTTCACACAAAATAAACAGTAGAAACTGCTCATTTAAAATATTAAAAAAATCTTAAAATTCTAAATTAAACCACCTAAAATTGAGGGATTTCTGAAAACAGGGGGCTTTTGTAGGAAAAATCTAAGGCCAAAAACAAAACTAAAATTACCGATTATACATTTTTTATGACCACTTATAAGATAACTTTTAATTTCTTGATAAAATATTTAGAAATTTGAAAATCAATATTAAGTGAAGAACCCTGTTTCTCCCGACGAAGATCCGGCATTGAAATAGGGTTTTAAAGTTAAGTTTGAGTTAGTTAAGTTGGTTTTAAAGACTGCCCATTTAGGTTAGATACTAAATGGGCGGCTTTTTATTTTTATAGGTCAAACTTAATGCCTTGTGCCAGCGGCAATTCGGTGGTATAATTAATGGTGTTGGTCTGTCTTCTCATATAGATCTTCCAAGCATCCGAACCACTTTCCCTGCCACCACCGGTTTCTTTTTCGCCACCAAAGGCTCCACCGATCTCAGCTCCGGAAGTACCGATATTAACATTGGCAATGCCACAATCCGATCCTTCTACGGAAAGGAAACGTTCCGCTTCCCGAAGATTGTTGGTCATAATTGCAGAGGATAGTCCTTGCCTTACACCATTTTGTATGTCCAAGGCATTTTGAAGGTCACCTTTATATTTCAAAATATATAAAACGGGACCAAAGGTTTCGTGCTGTACAATGTCGAAGTGGTTTTCGGCTTCGGCAATAGCAGGTTTCACGTAGCAACCGCTTTCGTAGCCTTCACCTTCGAGCACGCCACCTTCTACCAAAATGTTTCCGCCCTCTGCCTTAACTTTTTCAAGGGCATTCAAATAATTTTTCACAGCATCCTTGTCTATTAGCGGTCCAACGTGGTTGTTTTCATCCAAGGGATTTCCGATGCGGATTTGCTTGTAGGCATCTACAATGGCATTTTTTACCTTATTGTACACATCTTCATGGACAATCAATCTACGTGTAGAGGTGCAACGTTGTCCGCATGTACCCACTGCACCGAATACAGCACCTATTACGGTGTTTTTTATGTTGGCGTCTGGGGTTACAATAATGGCGTTGTTGCCACCTAATTCCAACAGGGATTTTCCCAATCTTGCAGCAACGGCTTGGGCAACTATTTTACCCATTCTAATGGATCCAGTAGCCGAAATTAAGGGAACACGATCATCCTTGGTCATAAATTCACCTACCGTATAATCGCCGGTAATCAAACAGGAAATACCTTCTGGCACTCCGTTTTCGGTAAACACACGTGCTGCAATGTTTTGGCAAGCTACGGAGGTCATCGGAGTTTTTTCTGAGCCTTTCCAAATACAGGCATCACCACAAACCCAAGCTAAAGCCGTATTCCAAGACCAAACGGCCACTGGGAAATTGAAGGCAGAAATAATCCCCACAACACCAAGTGGATGGTATTGCTCGTACATGCGGTGTCCGGGACGTTCGCTGTGCATGGTAAGTCCGTGCAATTGACGGGACAGGCCCACGGCAAAATCACAGATGTCTATCATTTCCTGCACTTCGCCCAATCCTTCTTGGTAGCTCTTCCCCATTTCGTAGGACACCAATTTGCCCAAAGGTTCTTTTAGACGGCGAAGCTCATCGTTAAATTTGCGAACCACTTCACCGCGTTGAGGGGCTGGCATGGTTCTCCAAGTTTTAAACCCCTTTTGGGCTGTAGTGATTACTTTTTCGTAATCCTCTTTGGCAGTGGTTTTCACTTTTCCAATAAGCGCACCATCTACTGGTGAATAGGATTCGATGATTTCTCCATTGGAAAACCAATCTTTTCCTGTGGAAGTACCATTATTTATTTCGTTTAAGCCAAGTTCCCTTAAGGCTTCTTCAATTCCAAAATCAGTTGCTGTTTTTGACATTTATAACTTTTAATAGATGTATTGTTATATTATTACAATATTACAAATAATATAGAAGCCAATGAACGGTTTAGAGGAATTGATGGATCAAAAGAAGAAGAATTCCCACCATGGCCGGAAATGCTTGTACCGTAAATATTTTTTTTGATGCAGTTGCAGCTCCATAAATACCGGCAACTGCCACACATCCCAAAAAGAACATAGCTACGTAAACTTGCCATACCGCATCTTGAATGATCAAAGACCAAATAAGCCCAGCTGCCAAAAAGCCATTGTAAAGCCCTTGGTTGGCAGCCAATGTTTTTGTGGGTTCAAACAGTTCTTCGGGAAAAGTACGGAATACCTTTTTTGCTTTTGTCGTCCAAGCAAACATTTCCAACCACAGAAAATAGATGTGGAGCAAAGCCACAATTCCAATAATTATCTTTGCGGGAAGGAGCATCAATCTTCTTTGGCTACAAAACGTTCATCAACGGGCATAACGGTTCCGCAATTATTACAGGTACGCAATTCTTCCGAACCGTAAAAATGTTTAAAATGTCCTAAGAAATCCTTTTCAATATCATTCAGTTTAAAATAGACCTCGTACAATTTGTGATTACAGTTGTCACAAAACCATAGTAAGCCATCTTCAGTATCAAGATCTGCACGTTTACGTTCCACGACCAAGCCAATGGAATTTTCTTGGCGGGCAGGTGAATGGGGTACTTTGGCGGGGTGAAGGTACATATCGCCCGGTCCCAGTTTCATGGTTTTTTTCTGGCCATCTTCCTGAATGTGCACTTCTATATTGCCCTCAAGCTGATAAAAAAGTTCTTCGGTTTCGTTGTAGTGATAATCTTTTCTGGCGTTTGGTCCTGCAACAATCATCACAATATAATCGCCAGACGATTTATAAAGGTTTTTATTCCCGACCGGGGGTTTTAGGGTTTCTCGGTTTTCTTCAATCCATTTGTTAAGGTTGAAAGGTTCCTGTATTGCCATGTCCAAAGATTTTACGAAAGGTAAAAAAAACCTTGCTGGCAACATAGCGATTAGCAAAAAAGACCCGCAACTTGACGGGTCTTTTTAAAAGTTATGTTCTTGTTTTGTTACTCTACCTTGATGAATATCTGCGTAAAATAGGGTCTGCCATCTTTATCCAATTGAACACTTAAGGTTGTATGGCTAAAATCTCCTTCCATAGCTTTTCTGTGCGAGTCGCTTTCTACCCATGCCTTTAATGTTCTTTCGGCAGTGGTATAAAATCTCGCTACATTTTCAGATACTTTTAACGCATTGGTTTCATCAGCAATCTTAGAGGCCCGTGTCTCAAAATTATCATGACTTAGGCTGTTTTTGGAAATCATATAATTGTTGTGTTCCTCCGCATATTTGTAAGCTGGGGCACTATCTGCCAAAGAACTCAATCCTATCGATGTTCGATGTTCGTTGATTAGGCCCAATAGTTCTTTTTCCATCTTGTTGGGATCAACAGTAACCTTTTGGTTTTCAAGATTGGTTTCAGAGTACATTTGCTCAAACTCTTCTGATGAAGAGTCGCTGCAACTGCCAAGCAGCCATAAAAAGACCAATACTAGCAGCGTTACACTAGAAAATTTTTTCATTTTTCGGGGTATTTTCAGGGAGTGTTCTAAATTCCCAAGTGTTCTCGTTGCTAAACTAAAGGAGACACTTCCCTTTTCCATGAAATTTCCATGTTAGGATAGATTATTACGTTGAAATACAGGAAGCTGTATTCAATAGTGTATTTTTTGATGAAACCAGAATCCTGTTATCGGTAAAAGTGTACCGTTTATATAACCTCTTCCTTTACCTCGATTTGGTTTGAAGGATTGTTTTCTTCATCATCAAAAACATAGGAAAAAACCAAGGCACCTATTTCTTTGATGGGGTCGTAGAAAACGGACTCTTCTTTGGTTTCCTCATTAATTAATCCGAGGGGGGAGGAAAGCTTTTCGAAGAAAACAAGAAATGCCCCAAGGATTACAGCAACTTTAAGGGCACCAAAAATACCACCGGCAATCTTGTTCAAAAGGCCCAGCATGGCAAAATCGGCAATCTTGGTCAGGAACTTCCCGGCCAAGTTTACTACAATGATGATGGCAAAAAAAGTAATCAGAAATGCAGTAATTTTAAGGTATTGGTCGCTCCAATCAAACCGATTGGCAAGGTAGTTGCCCGTTATGTGCGAAAAATGGATGGCGCCGTAAATTCCCGCAATCAGGGCAATCAAGGAGGCCAATTCTACAAAAAGACCATTTTTTAAGCCTTTGTATAGGCCCCAGACCAAAAGAATTCCGATGATAATATCCAAAAAGCTCATACACGGGTTTTAACAAATATAGAATATTGATTTGTACCTTTGGTATTCATTGCAAAAACATGTCTAGAGACGAACAATTAAGAGAACGGTGGGAATTTTTGGTGGAAAAATTGTCCGCGCAATTTTCTGATGGCGACCCCTTGGAGTTGGATGGAATTGTCTATTTGGTGGGCGTACAGGAACTGGGCAATTTTCATCGCAAATTTAAAAAGGACGAAAAAGTCAACCTAATGCATATAGCCATTTGTAGATTATTGGAACCCTATGGCTATTACGATTTTGATTTTTTCGATGATGACGGATGGCCGCATTATAAAATCAAAGAGCAATTGCCACCGCTCAAGGCCGGGGAACAGGCTGTTTTAATGAAAGAAGCCGTAGTCAATTATTTCTTGGAAAAAGAATACATCACATAAATGGAGCTTAAAAAACCGTACTATGCCGTAATCTTCACCAGTCTTAGAACTGAGGGGGACCAAGGTTACGCGAAAATGGCGGAAGAAATGGAAACCCTGGCTCGAAAACAACCGGGGTTTTTGGATATTGAAAGTGCCAGGGACGGATTGGGCATTACGGTGAGCTATTGGGCAAGTTTGGAGGCCATTGCCGACTGGAAAGCCAATATGGACCATAAGCAGGCGCAGAAGAATGGGATAAAAACATGGTATTCTTGGTATAAAGTCAGGATTTGCAGGGTGGAACGCGAATACAAATTCAACAAATAGACTCATGAGCGAGAACATTGCTTTTTCAAACGTAGATAGAAAGAACAACCTGCAAAAGATTACCAAGGATACTTACGACCTTGTGGTAATTGGAGGGGGAATCACGGGAGCTGGCATTGCTTTGGACGCATCTTCTCGCGGCATGAAAGTGCTTTTGCTCGAAAAAGGGGATTTTGCCTCGGGCACCAGCAGTAAATCCACAAAACTTATTCACGGTGGGCTACGTTATTTAAAGCAGTTCGATTTTTGGTTGGTGAAAGAAGTAGGTTCCGAAAGGGCCATCGTACATAAATTGGCACCACATTTGGTACTTCCCGAAAAGATGTTGCTCCCACTTATCGAGGGCGGTTCCTACGGAAAATGGTTGACGTCCATCGGCTTGAAGGTGTACGATATTTTGGCCCAGGTTTCCGGTGATGATAAACGGCAAATGCTGGAGAAAAAGGAAGCCATGAAGTTAGAGCCCCTTTTGCCCAAGAAGATTTTGAACGGAGCAGGATATTATGCCGAGTACCGTACCGATGACGCTAGGCTTACCTTGGAAAACCTAAAAACCAGCCTTCAATTTGGCGCACAGCTATTCAATTATGCCAAGGTAACCGATTTTATTTACGAGGATGGGCAAGTAGCAGGCGTAAAATTCACCGATGAAGCCCATGGGGATGAATATAGTGTATCATCAAAATATGTAATCAATGCCGCTGGGCCTTGGGTGGATGAACTCCGTAGCGTGAACCGGTCAAAAAAGGGGAAGCGATTGCATTTGACCAAAGGGGTTCACTTGGTGTTTCCAAAGGAAAAACTCCCCGTGAAGCAATCCGTTTATTTTGATATCCCTGATGGACGGATGATGTTCGCCATTCCACGCGGTAAGGTCACCTACATTGGTACCACCGACACCAACTATAATTTGGACAAGGACCATGTGACCACTGATATTGCCGATGCCATATACTTGGTTTCCGCGGTGAACAATATGTTCCCCGATATTGCATTGGAGTTGGACGATATCATTTCCTCATGGGCAGGATTACGCCCTCTGATTCACGAAGAAGGAAAATCGGCGTCCGAGCTATCACGAAAAGATGAAATTTTTACTTCCGATACCG
Organism: Flagellimonas sp. L-11; assembly: GCF_056857735.1. NCBI lineage: Bacteria > Pseudomonadati > Bacteroidota > Flavobacteriia > Flavobacteriales > Flavobacteriaceae > Flagellimonas > Flagellimonas sp. L-11. The sequence continues at coordinate 29,163 of NZ_JBSXNR010000047.1, read as the reverse complement.
GTTTGGTGAGTATTGCCGGGGGTAAACTCACCGGATACCGAAAAATGGCCGAGCGTGCGGTAAACCGTATCGCCAAAAAAATGGGGGAAGAATATGATATAGAACTGGAGCATTGTACTACGGATAAGATTCCACTTTGTGGAAACGACTTTAAAAAGTATAAGCACGTAAAAAAGTACATCAGCAAGGTATTTGAAGGCTTACAAGCTGATAAATTTGATCAGTATGATGCTTGGTATTTGGTGACCACTTATGGTAAACAAACCGAATCCATTTTAGAACGCTATGCCCGCATTAAAGGAGATAAACCCAAGGAAAGGATGATCAGGGCCGAGGCCCAGTTTGCCATAGCTTGTGAAATGGCCTTGAGTCCATTGGACTTTTTTATAAGAAGAACGGGCAGGCTTTATTTTGATATAGAAAGTGTAAGGAAATACAAAGAACCTGTTTTTGAAGAGTTCCAGAAAGCGTACAATTACTCAGCAGCAGAAATGGAAGTCTTTTCCAAGGAACTGGAGGCACAACTGAAAGAGCATTCCGATTTTTCGTTGGAGCGGGATTAATCCAACTTCTCCGTCAATTTCTCAAAAACTTTTTTTGGGTTCTTGTTTTTATAAAGCACTTGGTACACAGCGTTGATGATGGGCGTTTTGGACTTCTTTAGCAGTTTGTCCATTAGGTCATGGGCACTTTTAGTGGCGTAATAACCTTCGGCCACCATATTCATTTCCATCATGGCACTCTTTACGGTATAGCCCTTGCCTATCATGTTCCCAAACATGCGGTTTCTACTAAAAACAGAGTAACCCGTCACCAATAAGTCACCCAAATAAGCAGAGGCATTGATATTACGCTTCATTTTGTACACGCGGTCAATAAACCGTTTCATCTCTCTAATAGCGTTGCTCATCAAAACACTTTGGAAATTATCCCCGTAGCCGAGTCCGTGCGCAATACCAGCAGCAATGGCATAAATGTTCTTCAGCATGGCAGCATATTCCGTACCGATGATGTCATCGGATATTTTGGTACGGATATAATCACTTTTCAAGTGTTTGGCCACCATTTTGGCCTTGTCGGCATCAGCACAGGCAATGGTAAGATAAGATAGCCGCTCCAAGGCGACCTCCTCGGCATGGCATGGCCCCGTGATTACCCCGATATTCTCAAAGGGAATATCATGTTTTTCATTAAAATGTTCTCCCACGATCCGTCCACTTTCCGGAACAATGCCCTTAATGGCCGAAAAAATGATTTTATCTTTTAAGGAAACCGTCAAATTTTGAAGCTCCCCGTCCAAAAAAGCAGATGGGATAGCAAAAATGAGCACATCAGATGCTTCAATAATCTCGTTAATATCATGGCTCATAACAAGTTGGTCCACATCAAACTCAACCGAACTCAGATAATTGGGATTGTGCCACTCTTTTTTAATATGCCGTATTGCAGAATCGCTTCGCATATACCAGTTTACCTGCTCCAAATTTTCGGTCAACATTTTTACGATAGCAGTTCCCCAGCTTCCACCTCCAAATACTCCAAACGTAAGTTTATCTTTCATGCATCTAAATTATGGTGTAAAGCTAAAGAATAAAATAATCAGCTTGTTTTTACTTGATTATCAAATAGTTAAAAAACTTGGCACAGTGCTTGGTTTACGTAAAGGGAATTTTAAAACCTCGATTATGAAAAATAGAAAACTACTCTTCGGAATTTTATTCTTAGGTCTTTTGGCCAGTTCTTGCTACACCGAGGTTATTGTGGAAGATGACTTGATTACAGAACCACCGATCAATACCGCATTGGTTTTGGAATCGCACGACCTTTGGTATGTGGATATCAACAAAACCCGTGGAAATGGCGAAGTACCCTTTTTGCAGCGCGCTTTTACCATTTCTTTCGATAGAGGTATCGTTTATGCCAACAACAACCTTTCAGGAATAGGAAAAACGGGCAACGGATTGGGTATTGATGTGGGTACTTACGCCACATACAGCGGTCAAGTGGAAATAGACCACGATGTGGACGGTCTTTGGTTGATGGAGGTACTCGCCTTGGACAACAACACATTGGAGTTTTACGACCCAAGTTCGGATACGTCCTACATTTTGGAAGGTTACCAAAGAAACAACTTTGATTACGATATGGTGTTCTATGACAACATCCATTACTTTTTACAGGAATACCAAGTTTGGGAAAAAACATATACCAGCGAGGTCGGTGCCTTAAACGAGTTTGATGAGGAAAACTACCTACAATTTTTTGCTGATGGAGGAAGGATTTTCAGATCATCCCTAGATGCACAAGGAATTCCACTTACCAATATACAATGGGATTACGAAGGTCATTATGAAGTGTATGATGTGGCAAATGATGCCACTTTGAAAACTTTAACACTCGATTATGACTTCTTGGGCAATGATTATTTTGAGTTGTACGTTATTAACGATAGCACCATAGAGTTGTACCATGTATCCAGCGGAACGGTTTATGAATTCACAGGAAGAGGATACATTCAATATTTGAAATCGAGTGATGTAACGGGCAAAAAACGTTCAAAAACCAAAAATCCGACAATGAACGTTACCCGTCAACGAAATATGTAAGGAAAAACAATATTGTTCGACTTTACAAACAAGTTTTTTGGTTGGTTATTTAGTTAAGAACCGCCCCCAGTATTTAAACTTGGGGCGGTTCTTTTTTATGCGTGGCTTTGTTATTCCCTGGTTTTCCCCAAAAACACATTTACGTTTGGGTTCTGCGGGTTGCCACTTGCCCGTCGCATCAAAACTATTTGCCCAGTGTGTTGAATGCAATCTGCAATCATTCCATTGATCATGTTCCAATACGGAAATTCCGATATCCTCTCCCCTTGCTTAAAAATTACTTTAAAATGCTCCATCTCTTCAGGGCTTTTGCCCAACACCTTGTTGCTTGCGGCATTTAAGTTTTGCAGGGTGAGAGCGCGAAGCTCTTTGTAGGAGTATTTTGGAGGATTCTTGGGGCGCTCATACGGTTTTGCGTCAGGTGCCAATAAAATATTGTTGGACATTGTATGGATATGTTCCAAGGTTTCCATAACGGTACGCCCATCTTCCGAAGGTTTATAGTCAAGATTTTTTTGTGTTAAGCCTTCCGTGGCCCAATAATACCGGTATCCCAACCCGTCGATCATTCGGGATATCACATTGCCCGAAGTATAATCTGGGGGGTAGGCAGGGATTTCTTTGTAAGGTAGCTCCATTACTTGTGCTTGAAGGTTTGAATAGGCCATCAAGATAAAGAGAATGGTCGCAAATTGATAGGGGAAATCATTTTTCATGATCAGTCTATTTTTTTAAAAACAAGAAGGTTTTCTTTGGAACCATTGGATAGGTACAATCTGTTGTTTTCCACTTTGTGTTTGGTACTGCGCTGTAATGCCTTTAAAAATTCGGTTTCCATTTCCATATTGGAGCAGGCCATTCGGGTAGAGGCTACCTGGGTAAAGCGTAACACATCTTTTTCATAAAAAACACTGCCGTTCATCCTATTACAGCCAGAAAAGCCTGAAAATTTATTGTTGTTGATATTGATTTCCATATTGGGAACATCGTTCCCGTTAAAATCCTCTTTGGATACGGGTGCTCCTTGCATTTCTTCCAACACCCAAATATCGTGAAGCCTATAGTCCGTAATGTACGACCCACAGCCCTCCAGAACATGCGTTTCGTCTCCGTCTGTATTTTTATAAGAAACGGTTACGGTATAGGGAAAAACCTCTCCCGACATGGCATTGGCACATTCCTTGTTCGAAATAATAATGTCCAATTGGTTTGCCTCAGTTTTAATACGGAACATTTTAATATTGACATCTTGTGCCTTAATCGCTTTTGACGGGGGCGTTACAATAGTGTCCTCAATGGTCTGAAGCTCAATTTTGTCATCATAAATTTTGAGTCCCCAAAAAGGTTCGGTTCCAGTGGCCTTAAAAAAGCTTCCATCAATTTTTATGGTAATGGGTTCCATTTGCCTGATTTGTTCCTTCACTTGAACCGTGTCCTTTGTTCCCATTTCTAATGATTCAGGTTCGGAAGTTTCTTGTTTTTTATTTTCGATACAGTTGGAAAACAAAAACAAAGCGCAGATCGGGATGAGTATTTTTCTCATGGGTTAACTTCTTTGAAGCGCATCATGGGAATTTCGTCCACCAATAGATTGAGTTTGTTGCCCTCGAAGGAATAACCATCTATTTTTTTCATCATTTCCAAGAATTGGCGTTCGCTACCTCCACAGAACATCATGGTGGTTGGCCCTGGTTCACCGAAAGAGATGGAGCTGCCCTCCAGCATATAATCTGCAGAGTACCCGTTGCAACTATCCGTGCCGGATACTTTACCGGATTTTTTGTTAAAGGTTATTTGTGGTTTTTTTTCCGGGAAAAGACCATCAAAAGCAATCCGTGGCCCAGAAATATATTCGAGCTCCCAAGTGGGACCGTACAATGCTTCTTCATTGGATTTTGGCCCACCGCAGGATTCAGCCAGTAGAACAGCCATAAAAAAGAGGGTGACGGATAGTTTCATTTTACAGAAATGAGTGGTTAATGTGTCGGTAAAATACTAAAAATATTGCTTGTAAACATCTATTCTGTTGGGTAAAACGGCTCGGAGCATTGTTCCATTTGCAGTATTGGCCGAGCGGTCACAGGAATTTTCGGAGTAAACGGGCAGAAACAATTACGTATAACCGTCTTTGTTTTCTTTGTCATTCGTTTTTTGGTTGATAATATAGAATTATAGCCCCACTCTTAAAGGTTTTATTCTTGACAAGCTTAAAAATAGTCCTGTCGTTTAAGTTTTCAAACAACGGCAAGCCCTTTCCTTCAACCATTGGATGAATGCAAAGTTGGAGCTCATCGATCAATTCGAGTTTTATCAGTTGTATGATTAAACTGCGACTACCTACAAAAATATCTTTACCCGGTTGATGCTTGAGTTCTATAACTTCATTTTTTAAGTCTCGTTTTGCTATTGTTGCACTTTCCCATGCTACATTTTTAATCGTGCGGGAAAAAACTATTTTAGGAATGTTGTCTATAGCCATAGCAAAGTCGTTCATTGATTTTTCTTCGGAGGGATTTTCTAAAAACGTTCGCCAAAACTCCATAAGTTGATACGTAGTTCTGCCATATAAAATTGCGTCTCCCTGACCTAATAATTCCGTATAATGTTGGTGTATTTCCTCATCGGGTATTCCAGCAGTATGGTCGCAAATCCCGTCAATTGTCATATTTAATGCCGCAACAATCTTTCTCATGGTATTATTTTCTCAAAATGATTGTCAAACGTATAACTTATAGCCTTCTATGGCTCCAAACCTCATAAATGGGTTGCCCTTTACTGCTTAGTCCAGAATGGTGCCAATCGCCGTCCTTCAGTTCGTAGTTGAACTCTAAGCTTGCACCTACCCTGGAATCATCCCTGGAAAAAAAACCGATATTTTCGGTGTATTTGCCATCAATAGTGGTATAGGTACCACCACCTGTTCCCATAAATTGTTTGGTTTCCGTATTAAAGGCAATCCATTGAAAACGGGTGCCGGACAATATCTTCATAGTTTTTCGTGGCCCCGAGGTATCGCGCTTTATAATTTCACCGTCACGTTTTCTGCCCGATATCAGCCATGCCCCGAATAAATCGCCCGGGGTTCCGTCGTCAATTCGGGTCCATGTCGACCCGCCCATTTCTAGGATGTTGTTTTTTAAGGTGTATGAAACGGATCTGGTTTCCCCGACCAAGTTGGGGCTCTGGTTGGCAAATTCGTAGGTAAGGTCAAGGGTGTCGTCATTCAATGTGTAACTGCCCCCTTTGGTGCCTATAAATTTTCCGTGGGTTTTTCCAAAAATGGCCTCCGAAAAAAAAGTACCCGCAAAAATAAGTGTATGTTCCGTCTGGTCTCCCGTATTGTCAGATTCTGTTGTGGTCCATGCACCATGCAAGTCCTGTGCATGTGCAAGAGGGGCGATTAATAAAGAAACAGCAAGCAATATTGATTTTTTCATGGCCTAAAAGTTTTTATTAAGATAAAAAAAAGCTGCTGTTTTATCGCAAAACAGCAGCTTTTCTATATAATTAGGTCGGTTCGTTAGAGCGTTCTTAAGTACTCGGCAATATCTCTCGCCTCGTCCTCAGTTAGGTTTTGATTAAGCATTATCGCATTGTTGTATTCTTTCAACAAAGCTTTTGCAATGGGGTCTTCTTTCAGCATCCCATCAGGGTTTAGAATCATGTTCATTACCCATTCAGGGCCTCTTCTGTCGTAAACTCCTTTTAGGGCAGGCCCGATCATGCGTTTATCGATCATATGGCAAGCCACACAAATGGCATCGAATTTAGCTTTTCCGCGCGCAGCCATTTCATCATTGATTTCGTCGGGGAATTCCAAATTGGTTATGGGTCCAATTCCTTTGTTGTCCAAATCAACGGGAACACCTTCTTTTTCTTCAGCTTTTTTTTCTTCAGTTTTGGTACGGCTCACCTCAAAACCATCTTTTTTTTCTTCTTTTTTTCCGCCGCAGCTCACTATCAAGGCACCCAAGGCCAAGAACATTACAATTTTTTTCATTCTGATTCTATTGAATTTTGTTTGTGTAAACGTAGGCACTAAGATAGGTAATTAGCCAATAATATTATGGGCATTTCTGTGTTGATCATCACAATATAAGATCAGAAAACGTTGTAGTTAGAGAGAATTAAAGAAATCCAAAGCTTTTTTTTCGGTGTAAGTGATGTTTTTTTTGCCCCAAAAACCAACATGTCCACCATAAGTTGGGGTTTCCAAATAAAGTGAATCGTTGTTTTTGGTTTCTTCGATCGGATAGCATTCCGGTCCCAAGAAAGAGTCGTTTTTTGCATTGATGATCAAACTCGGGACGTTTATATTCGGCAAAAATTGAAGGGAACTGCATTTGTGGTAATAATCCAAGGCATCTTTAAAATGATGCGCCTTACTGGTGTAGATGTCATCAAAATCTTTTAAAGTCTTAATTTTTTTGATGTCGGCTTCGCTTATGTTTTCGGGAAACATTTGTTGTTTTTGCCTGAGCTTGCCCAATAAATTTCCTTTGAAGCGGATGGCGTAGAGAATATTTTTTCGACTGAGCAATTGCTGGCAAGAGTCGTGAAGATTACAGGGTACGGAAACTGCAACCGCACCTTTCAGTTCCTTTGGAACATTGTTTTCTTCCCCCAAATATTTTAGCAATAGGTTTCCTCCCAAACTAAACCCCTTCAAGTAAATTTCGGAGTAATCACTTGTATTTAGGATATGGTCGAGCACCTCGATTAAATCTTCAGTCGCCCCAGAATGATAGGAACGGTACATTTTGTTGGGCTCGCCACTGCAACCGCGGTAATTTACGGCGCAGGTGTCGTACCCATTTTGGTTGAGTATTTTGGCGCTTCCGGTAATATAGGGTCGTTGCGCATCTCCTTCCAACCCATGGAGAAGGACCACCAATTTTTGGGTCGGTATTTGAGAATCACTCCAGTCCAAATCCAAAAAGTCCCCATCGGAAAGGGTGAGCCTTTCCCTTTTTTGGACCACGCCGTTTACCGAACGGATAATGCCTGAGTAAATGGTGGCAAAATGACCATTTTTAAACAGAAAAGGCGGAGTGTAATCGGAAGTGACTTGGGGCATCGGTACAATTTTGGTTTAAAAATTACTCCTTTGGGAAGGTTTTTAAAAGGTTTGCTTGTTCTTCAACCGCCGTTTTAAATTCGTCTTTCAAGTTTGCAACGAGTTTTGATACGGGCAATACATTGTCTATGGTCGTTACCCCTTGTCCGGCAGACCAAATCGTTTTCCATGCTTTGGCTTCGGTATCCAGTTCTTTGCCAAAATCAATCTTCGTATCTTTTTTTAAGTATTCTTCGGTTATTCCGGCTGCTTTTAAACTTTCTGCCAGGAAATTGGCGTGTACCCCCGAAATGGCCGCGGTATAGACTACATCACCGGCACCTGCATCAATGATCATTTTTTGATATTCATCTGTGGCCTTACTTTCTTCTGTATTGATAAATCGAGTGCCCATATAGGCAAGGTCGGCTCCCATTTGAAGCGCAGCGGCAACATCACGTCCGGTACTGATGCATCCAGATAGAATGATGGTCTTATCAAAGAATTTTTTCACCTCGGCAATTAGGCTCATCGGGTTTATGGTGCCACCATGCCCGCCTGCTCCGGCAGACACCAAAACAAGTCCGTCCACGCCTGCTTCGGCAGCTTTTTCTGCGTGACGTTTTTTAATGATATCATGAAAAACCAAGCCACCATAACTGTGAATGGCATCCACCACTTGGCTCACAGCACCTAAGGAAGTGATTACCAATGGCACTTTGTGCTTTATACAGAGTTTAACATCTGCCTCCAATCTCGGGTTTGTAGGGTGTACCACAAGATTGACACCAAAAGGAGCCGCTTTTTTACCTGTTTCCTCTTCAAATGTTTTTAGTTCGGATTTTATTTGGATGAGCCATTCCTCAAAACCTTCACTAGTACGTTGGTTAAGGGCAGGAAATGTACCAACAATACCGTTTTTGCAACATTCCACCACCAATTTAGATCCCGAAATCAAGAACATGGGTGCGGCAATTACAGGAAGGGATAGGTTTTTGATGAATTCAGCTTTTTGGCTCATGGTTTTTCGTGTTAAACTATGTTTAAAAATAGGAACAATTCTTCTTCCGTATTGGAATCAGTTACCAAAACTATGGTATTTTTACAATTATTATGCATGCATAACAAAATAACCCGCTATGTTTTTTAAAGAATTTGAGATCAGATGGAGCGATACGGATGCTAATCGGCACTTGGCGAATTCCGCTTATATCAATTTTATGAGCCATACCCGAATGGCTTATTTGCAACAGCTTGGTTTTAACCAAAAGAGTATGGCCGCCCACAATATTGGTCCCGTGGTCTTTTACGAGCACGTATACTATTTTAAAGAAGCATTTCCTGGCATGCCCGTAAAAGTTTCGTTGGAGTTTGTAGGAATGAGCGAGGACGGAATGTTTTTTGAGTTCCGGCACAATTTTTACGACCATAAGGGCAAAAACTTTGCACGTTGCGAGATGATGGGCGCTTGGATAGATTTGAAAGAAAGGAAACTAACAGGATTGCCCGATAAGTTTCTCAAGGCTTTTCAGTCCATGGAAAAAACAGCAGATTTTAAAACCCTTACTAAGGAAGATACCCGAAAGCATGTTCAGGTTCCGAAGGATTTGGAGGATATTCAATCATAGATTGAACTAACTTAACGTACTATGGGCTTCGGTTTTTTACTCGCCAAATACACCCCGACCAAAACAAAGGCCATTGCGGTAATTTTAACCAAGGTAAGGTGGTCTTTGCCCGAAAAAAGGGCGAAAAGTATGCCTACAAGGGGCTGCATATAAACAAAAGCACTTACGGATGAAGCCTTGAGCTGTGTCAATGCAAAAATATTGAACAAATAAGTCAAGAATGTGGTTCCGATCACCACAAAGGCAACAGAACCATAGGCCCAGAGAGGCATGGTGGACCATTGTATCTCTAAAACCTCTGGCAGGGTAATGGGCAGATTGATAAGAACGCCGATGGTAAAGAGCCATTTCATTATGGTGAAGGGGTGGTACTTTTCAATCAATTTTTTTACGACTACCAAATAGGCGCCGTAAGCAGTTGCATTGATAATGAACAAAAAGTTCCCCAGAGGGATGTTAGGCGCATCTTGGCGGGCTTCTGCTCCAAATAGAATGAGTCCTACCGCCCCTACAAAACCCAAAAAGATCCCTAATCCCTTGTTCAGGGTGATTCTTTCACTCAAAAATAAAGCTGAAATAGCGACCACTATAATAGGTGTAATTGTTACCAAAACAGCGCTGTTGATCGGCGTGGAAAGTTGTAGGCCCTTAAAAAACGAAAGCATGTTGATTGACATGCCCAAAATGGAACAGGCCAACATACGGCCCCAATCCCGTTTCTCAATTTTTTCCTTGGGACCAAAAAAAGAAATGAGCCAGAAGAGCATGGCAGCTCCCCCAACCCTTAAAAAAATGAACCCAAAGGGTTTAACGTGCGTGGGCATGACCCCTTTGGCCAAGGTGTGGTTGATACCGTAAATTACAGTGGCACCGATGGCAGCCAAAATGGCCAGCGTTCTTTTGCTCATGAATGCAGGGCTTCCTTGGCGGCTTGAACCGTTTTTTTGGAGTTTCCAATAAAAATTTGCCTGTCGGCCATAACCACGGGTCTTTTTAAAAAGGTATAATGTTCTAAGATCAAATCCCTGTAATCCTTTTCCGAAAGGTCTTTTTCATGTAAACCTCTTTGGCGGAAAAGCATGGCCCTTCTGCTAAAGAGCGATTCATAGCTTTCGCTGAGTTTCACCATTTGTTCCAATTGTTCCGGGGTTATGGCCTCGGACTTTATTTCTTGGAGCTCCACGCCGCCCAACGGTTCCAATTCCTTAAGGATACGCTTGCAGGTTGAGCAACTGCCCAAATGGTATATTTTTTTCATGACAATGGTTTTGGATCGACAAAGGAAATCAAAAAACTATCAAAACACATTACGAACATGTAAATTCAACAGCTTTTAAAGGCAGTGTTTGTTTTTTTGATGATGGATTAATCACGCTTGAAGGATACTTTTTCAGATTTTAGGGCTAGTTTTACATCAACCAATTGCTATCCCATGGAAAAGTTATTCGACATTCTTCTCAAGAACAGAAAGATACTTCACGACCATTTGGAGCATACCCCAAGGGAGGATTTGTTCAGAATTCCTGAAGGTTTCAACAACAATATTTGGTGGAACATAGCCCATGTAGTGGTTACGCCCCAATTATTGTTCTACGGATTGAACGGGATGGGATTTACCATCGAGAAAGAGCTGATAGATAAATACCGAAAAGGAACATTTCCCGAAGGAGAGCCGACAAAGGAGGAGATGGAGAAAATATCGGCCTATCTGTTCAGTACGGTAAAGCTTATCCAGTTGGACTATGAACACGGCAAATTCAAAACTTTTAAGGAATATATGACAACCCCCAAAATTGGTTTAAGCAATGTGAAAGATGCTTTGGCTTTCAATGTGTTTCACGAGGGGCTTCACCTTGGGGCCATCTTGGCTTTGAAAAAGGCGTTGGAACGGAATCGTTAGTGCTTCACTTTTCTTTTTAAATAGGTATTGATTTCACCGTAAGGCAATGTTAAAACAATGGGTCCATCGGCGTATGAGGCTACCTCGTATTGGTTGTAGATCAATTTTAACCCATCTTTTGTATACCCAATACTGTTGGATAAGTGAAAGGAATCTCCATCGAACATAAAGCCCGTAGCATTAATATTTTTATGCTTTGGGATGTTTTCTTGAAGGCGAAACTTAGTCTCCGCAAAATCTTCAAAACCTTCCAAATCATCAAAAAGTTCCGAGTTTTCGAGTTCTGTACCCTTTCTTTTATCAAAATTTAGATAGGAAGTGGACGCGTAGCCATGGGCACCGCCCGTAAAGGAGTAGGAATTGAGCATCAAAGTAAGAATGTTTTCATCCTCATAAACCACTGTGCCATCTATCTCGGCCTCCCATTGCACCTCATCGGGGAATTTGGCCTTAAGTTCCTTGTAGCTCGCGGTAAACGATTGCAGGGCTTTGTCCACACTGTCTATGGTTTCATCGTCATTAAAGGACAAAATACTGATAATCTCTTCTTGTAGCGCAATATTTATAGTTTCGGCAACCGGGGAGTCGTCCAGCGCATTGGGAATGTTGATCTCTATTTTTGGACAACCATTGCAGTTTTCGCCCAACAACTGTGTTGGCTCAAAAGTAAGTTTGCTCTCGGTTTGGCAACTCATCAAAAGGCACAAAAAAAAGATTGTTGCAAGATGTTTTTTCATGGGTCGAGGTTTTGGGTCATCAAAAATAATACTTCGGAAAGATAACGATACATTTGTAGTAAGATAGTTTTAGCATGAGCAAAAAAGAGTTAAAGTTCAACAGCAGAGCCATTCACGGTGGGCAGCACCCCGACAAAGCCTATGGTGCCGTAATGCCTCCCATTTACCAAACCTCTACCTATGCGCAATCCACTCCTGGAGGGCATAAAGGTTACGAATATTCCAGAGGGGCAAACCCTACCAGAACTGCTTTGGAAAATGCGGTGGCCAGCTTGGAAAACGGCAACTTTGGGATGGCTTTTGGCAGTGGCATGGCCGCTATAGATGCCGTGATGAAACTGTTGGGCCCTGGTGATGAGGTGATTTGCACAAGTGACCTATACGGAGGAAGCTACCGGCTTTTTAAAGGTGTTTTTGAAAAATTTGGGGTCAGGTTCAGGTTTTCGGATATGACGGATATGGAGGAACTAGCTTCGCAAATCAATAAAAATACCAAACTGGTGTGGGTGGAAACGCCTACCAATCCCATGATGAACATTATTGATATTAAAGCCGTTTCAAAAATCGTGAAATCGCATAAGTTGCTGTTAGCGGTGGACAACACCTTTGCCACACCCTACCTACAGCAACCCTTGGAGCTCGGGGCAGATATTGTAATGCATTCCGCTACCAAATATTTGGCAGGGCATAGCGATGTAGTGGTCGGGGCTTTGGCGGTAAAGGATGAAAAATTGGCCGAGCAACTCTATTTTATCCAGAAATCCAGTGGAGGTATTTGTGGTCCCATGGACAGTTTTTTGACCCTTCGAGGCATTAAAACTCTTCACGTGCGCATGCAACGGCATTGCGAGAATGGGGAATTGATTGCCAAATATTTGGAGAATCATTCCAAAATTGATAAAGTGTATTGGCCTGGTTTTGAGAATCATCCCAACCACAATGTGGCCAAAAATCAAATGAGGGGCTTTGGCGGTATGATTTCCTTTGTGCCCAAAGGCGGTAACTACGAGAGTGCCATAAAAATTGTGGAGAACCTTCAACTATTCACGCTGGCCGAATCGTTAGGAGGTGCCGAAAGTTTAGTGGGACATCCAGCGAGTATGTCGCACGGTAGTATTCCAAAGGCAGAGCGAGAAAAAAATGGTGTAGTCGATGCCCTGATCAGGCTTAGCGTAGGTATTGAGGATATAACTGATTTGATTACAGATTTAGATCAGGCGTTGAAATAACATTTTTTGAAAAATTTATAAAATAGATACATTCAAATTATTGAAATAATATAATTTTGCCCTCAAATTCATAATTCATTAAAAAAACACTTTTCGCGAGCGGAAAGACAATAAATTTTAACCCAATATATGGAAGCAAAAATAAAAACGTTTATGGATGAGGTGATTGCCAGGAATGGTCATGAGCCCGAATTCATACAAGCCGTGCAAGAGGTAGCGGAGACCGTGATACCTTACATAGCACAGAACGACATATACCACGGTAAAAACATTCTATTGCGGATGGTGGAGCCCGAGCGATTGATTTCATTCCGTGTGGCATGGATAGATGATGATGGAGAAATCCATGTAAACCGTGGCTATCGTGTTCAAATGAACTCGGCCATTGGGCCATACAAAGGGGGGCTTCGTTTTCACCCTACCGTAAACGCCAGTGTGCTTAAGTTCTTGGCTTTTGAACAAGTTTTCAAAAATAGTTTGACAACCCTGCCCATGGGTGGAGGTAAAGGGGGGTCCGATTTTGACCCTAAAGGTAAGTCGGACGATGAGATTATGCGTTTTTGCCATGCTTTTATGACCGAGCTGTGCAGACACATTGGTCCAAATACCGATATTCCAGCAGGTGATATAGGTGTAGGTGCCCGTGAAATCGGGTTCCTGTTCGGGATGTACAAGAAAATACGAAACGAGTTTACCGGCGTGTTAACAGGTAAAGGACTTTCTTGGGGAGGCTCCTTGATTCGTCCCGAAGCAACCGGTTATGGTACGGTTTACTTTGCCGATAGCATGCTCAAAACCAGAAACGAGACTTTTGAAGGTAAAAAAGTGGTGATTTCAGGTTCTGGGAACGTGGCACAATATGCAGCTGAAAAAGTATTGCAACTTGGAGGTACCGTTTTAACACTTTCTGATTCCGGAGGATTCATCTACGATAAGGATGGTATTGATACCGAAAAACTGGCCTTTGTGATGGATTTGAAAAACAACAAACGAGGAAGAATTTCCGAGTATGCCGATAAATACCCATCGGCAGAGTTCCGCAAGGGAGAAACACCATGGAAGATTGCTTGCGATATCGCATTGCCATGTGCCACCCAAAACGAATTGAATGGGGACGATGCAGCTACCTTGATCAAAAACGGATGTATTGCCGTGGCAGAGGGCGCAAATATGCCTTCTACCCCAGAAGCGATTCACGCATTCCACGATGCTAAAATTCTGTTCGCACCAGGTAAAGCTTCAAACGCGGGTGGGGTGGCCACTTCAGGATTGGAGATGAGTCAGAACTCACTTCGTATCAGTTGGACAAGGGAAGAAGTGGATAAACGATTGAAAGGGATTATGGCCGATATTCATGATTCATGTGTGGAATATGGAGAAGAAGACGGGTATTGTAACTATGTAAAAGGAGCCAACATTGCCGGCTTTGTCAAGGTTGCAGATGCAATGCTGGCCCAAGGAGTGATCTAATCCGGTTCCAAAATAATTTTAGATTGGCAGTTACCAGAAGTAGTGGCTACATTTACACTTCTGTTAACTGCTTTTTTTTAGCCCATGCAAATCACAACAAAGGCCATTGTTCTCTCTTCCTTAAAATATGGGGACACCAGCCTTATTGTTCGAGCCTTTACGCAGTCCGATGGGGTAAAATCGTATTTGCTAAAAGGAGTTCTCGCTTCCAAAAAAGCTAAAATTAGACCCGCTTATTTTCTTCCCCTGATGCAGTTGGAGATTGTGGCCAACCATAAAAACAAGGGCACTTTGGAAAGTATCCGCGATGTTAGGGTGGCCTTTCCTTACCAAACCATGCACACCGATGTTGTAAAGAACAGCGTGGTGCTTTTTTTAGCTGAAATGTTGGGAAACAGTATTCAGGAACAAGAACAGGACGAAGGCCTTTTCAATTATTTGGAGTATGCCCTCCATTGGATGGATGCGCATAAGCTCTCGCCTAATTTTCACATCCTATTTTTGCTCAATCTTACCAAGTATTTGGGCTTCTATCCAGACACTTCTTACCAAAACTCGCCATTTTTTGATCTTTTGGAAGGCCGTTTCTGTAATGAGCCATCGCTTAATCCCTTGATTCAGAATGAAAATCTGGAAAACTTTAAGAAATTTTTAGGCACGAATTTTGAGGCACTACAAGGAATACAACTAACTAAGTCGAACAGGCGAGAACTCTTAAAAACGGTAGTCCAGTATTTCCGCTTACATGTATATGGATTTCGGGAACCAAAATCCCTCGCCGTATTAAATGCAGTATTTACCTAACAATGCAAAACCTAAAATCAACCTTACCTCTAATTCTTATATTTTTCACCCTAACATTTTATGCCCAAGAAGTAACCGTTTTGGATGCAGATACTGGAGTGCCAGTGGACAACATTGCGGTTTTCAACAAAGATCAGAGTAAGACTACGGTAACAGATTTCAATGGAAAAAGTGAGCTCGATATTTTTTCGTCTGATGAAAAAATCACTTTTAAACATATTAGTTATGCAACCTATACCACTACCAAAAATCAAATAGAAAGGCGAGGCAACCGGGTCTATCTCCACCTAAAAACAGAAGAACTTCAAGAAGTAGTGATGTCCGTCTCCAAATGGGAGCAGCAGAAAAAACACATCCCCCAAAAAATTGAAACTTTTGATGCCCGAAATATTGCGTTTACCGCTCCGCAGACCTCCGCAGACCTATTGCAGCATAGCGGTAAAGTATTTGTGCAAAAAAGTCAATTGGGTGGTGGCAGCCCCATGATCAGGGGGTTTGCTACCAACAGAATACTATTGTCCGTAGATGGAGTTCGAATGAACAACGCCATATTCCGAGGAGGAAACCTTCAAAATGTGATATCCATTGACCCGTTCACCATCAAAAAAACAGAGGTGACCTTTGGTCCGGGTTCGGTAATCTACGGTAGTGATGCCATTGGAGGTGTAATGAATTTTTACACACAAAAGCCACGCTTTTCTTTTACAGATAGCCTCGCTTTTTCCGCCAATGTGAACTACCGATATTCGACCGCCAATAATGAGAACACCGCCCACATTGATTTTAATTTCGGAAAGCAAAAGTGGGCATCCTACACAAGCTTTACCTACAACAATTTTGATGATCTGAAGATGGGCAAGCACGGGCCTGAATCCTATTTGCGAAACAATTATGTGGTTCGTGAGAACGGAACCGATGTTTTGGTTGCGAATGATGAACCTAAAAAACAAGTGGGTTCAGGATACGACCAGGTCAATCTGCTACAAAAGTTCACCTATAAACCCAATAGCGCTTGGAACTACGATTTGGGATTGTATTATTCCGAAACATCGGATTTTCCAAGGTATGACAGATTAATCAGGCCCAGTAAGGATGGCGATGGACTTCGTTCGGCAGAATGGTACTATGGCCCACAAAAATGGTTCATGGGAAATTTTCAAATCACACAAAAAGGAAAAAACAAATTCTATGATGGAGTAAAACTGACCACAGCTTATCAGTTTTTTGAAGAAAGTCGACACGACAGGGGCTTTCAAGATCCTGAACTTTATTCAACCAGGGAAAAAGTAGATGCCCTATCCGTAAACTTGGATTTTGAAAACAAGAAAATGGGGGACTTGCACCTATATTATGGTGCTGAGTATGTCTTTAACAAGGTCGATTCCAAAGGAAGCATGCAAGATATTGAAACGGATGAAGTATCGGAAACAGCTTCAAGATATCCCGATGGTTCCACATGGCAAACCTTGGCCGGATATATAAATGGAGAGTATCAATTAAAGCCAAACCTTACTTTATTATCGGGAATCCGGTATAGCCAAGTTTGGGTAGATGCTATTTTCGATACCACCTATTACACCTTTCCTTTTGATGAGGCAGATATTGTAACCGGAGCCCTTACTGGAAGTTTGGGGATAAGTTGGTTCCCAAGATCCGATTTACAGGTAACCTTGAACGGTTCTACTGGATTTAGAGCACCCAATATTGATGATATCGGTAAAATATTTGACTCCGAACCTGGCTCGGTAGTAGTGCCCAATCCCGATTTGGAACCCGAATATGCCTACAATGGTGAGCTGGGGCTCAGAAAAAATTTTAATGATGTTTTGGTTTTGAAAGGTGCTACTTATTACACTTACTTGGTGGATGCTTTAGTGCGAAGGGATTTCACCTTCGGTGGGCAAACCGAAATTGAATACAACGGGGAACCAAGCAATGTGCAGGCCATACAAAATGCAGCCAAGGCCTATGTGTATGGTTTTGAGTTTGGATTGGAAGCCTATTTTAACGAACACCTTTCCTTAAACTCCAATTTAACCTTAACAAAAGGAGTTGAGGAGGACGATGATGGAACCGATAGCCCATCCCGCCACGCCGCGCCAACCTTTGGTGATGTACATTTGATTTGGAAAAACCAAAAACTGAAAGCAGATGTGTTTGTCAACTACAATGGCGAGGTAAGCAACAATGATTTGGCACTTTCAGAACAAGGCAAGACGTATATGTACGCCAGTGATGCTAATGGAAACCCTTTTTCGCCATCTTGGTACACTTTAAATTTTAGGTCGCAATATCAAATAACCAATGCTTTGAAGGCATCTGTGAGCCTGGAAAACATGACAAACCAACGGTATCGGATGTATTCTTCGGGCATTGCTGCCCCGGGGGTTAATTTGGTTTTGGGCTTGGGATATGTATTTTAAAGATAAGAGGGTGAATTCTAAGCAACAAAATTTCGATTTTGTCAGGATGAGCGCAGTCTAAACCTCTTGATTATCAGATTTAATTAGGTTATCGACTGCGCCCGAACTGACGAGTAACAGGCTTTTGGACACCCTCCTTTTTTTGTAGAGGTTTCGTCTTGAGTCAGTATAAAGCTACATGCTGTCAATAGCTTTTTTCGCAGCCTCTTTTGTAGCATCCATGGTTTCTTCACCAACTTTTTTAATGCTGTCCAGAGCCTTTTCGCCCATTTCTTTGGCATCTTCGCCTGCTTCTTTCATGGCGTCTGCAGCATCTTCAGCGGCCCTCTCTAAATCTTCACCAGCCTCTTCCAAGCTTTTTGCAGCTTCTTCCGAAGCCTCCTCGGTTTTGTCCTTAGTGTCCCTACAGGAAGTCATAACAGACATGGACAAGGTCAATGCCATTGCGGCAATTAGAACTTTTTTCATGATATATATGGTTAAGTGTTAATGAGGAATCAATATAGGGAAATTTATGTTAAGAATTGATTTGGTGCTTATCATATTTAGGTTAAGGGAATTAAGTGAATTCTAATGCAAAAAGGGAGGGTGTAATTCCATCTAAATTTATAATTTTGCAAACTTGAATTCTAGTAGAAGAAGCAGTATATGAAGTTTGCGGAATATAAGGGATTGGATTTGCCAAAAGTATCTGAAGAAATTCTTGACTTTTGGAAGGACAAACAGATTTTTGAAAAGAGCGTTTCCACACGGGAAGGCAAGGAAAGCTATGTGTTCTTCGAAGGACCGCCATCTGCAAACGGAATGCCCGGGATCCACCACGTTATGGCACGTACCATCAAGGATATATTTCCGCGGTACAAAACCATGAAGGGATTTCAGGTAAAAAGAAAAGCGGGATGGGATACCCACGGCCTACCTGTAGAGATCGGCGTGGAAAAAGAACTGGGCATCACCAAAGAGGATATTGGCAAAAAAATATCGGTTGAAGAATACAATGCAGCCTGTAAAAAAGCGGTAATGCGCTATACGGACGTTTGGAACGAGATGACCGAAAAAGTGGGGTATTGGGTGGATATGGACAATCCGTACATCACCTACAAGTCCAAGTACATGGAATCCGTTTGGTGGTTGCTTAAACAGATTTACGACAAAGGGCTTATCTATAAAGGCTATACCATACAGCCCTATTCCCCAAAGGCGGGTACCGGGTTAAGCTCACACGAACTGAACCAGCCAGGGACCTATCAAGATGTGACGGATACCACGGTAACCGCGCAATTCAAGGCCAAAATCGATTCGCTTCCAGAATTTTTGAAGAAAGTTGATGGGGATATTTATTTTTTAGCTTGGACCACCACACCTTGGACGCTTCCATCTAATACGGCGTTGACAGTTGGTCCAAAAATAGATTATGTGTTGGTAAAAACCTTCAACCAATATACGTTTGAACCTATCAATGTGGTGGTGGCCAAAAACTTGGTAAACTACAATTTTTCAGGAAAGTTCTCTAAGGTTGAGACAGAAGAGGAATTGAATGTATTCCAAGAAGGCGATAAAAAGATTCCATATTTGGTGTGCGAAACTTTTGTGGGCAAGGATTTGGTAGGCATCCTGTACGAGCAGTTGATTGATTATGTGCAGCCCTACCAAAACCCGGAAAATGCTTTCAGGATAATTTCCGGGGATTTTGTAACCACCGAAGATGGTACAGGTATTGTACATACGGCACCCACCTTTGGTGCGGACGATGCCTTGGTGGCAAAACAGGCCACGCCAGAAATTCCGCCTATGTTGGTTTTGGATGAAAATGACAATCCGGTTCCGCTTGTTGATCTGCAAGGCAGGTTTAGACCTGAAATGAAGGAATTTGGCGGCAAATATGTAAAGAACGAATACTATGATGAGGGTGAAGCACCCGAAAAGTCTGTTGATGTTGAGATTGCCATCAAACTGAAAATAGAGAACAAGGCCTTTAAGGTCGAAAAATATGTGCACAGCTACCCGAACTGCTGGCGTACGGACAAACCTATCCTTTATTACCCGTTAAACTCCTGGTTTATCAAAGTAACGGATGTAAAAGACCGTATGTTCGAGCTAAACCAGACCATCAACTGGAAACCAAAATCCACTGGCGAAGGTCGTTTTGGAAACTGGTTGGCCAATGCAAACGACTGGAACCTGTCCCGATCACGATACTGGGGTATTCCATTGCCCATTTGGCGCACCGAAGATGGCAAGGAGGAACTGATGATTGGTTCCGTGGAAGAACTAAAGTCAGAAATGACCAAAGCTGTTGAGGCGGGTGTGTTGGAGAAGGATGTTTTTGAGGATTTTGTGGTTGGTGATATGAGCGAGTCCAACTACGATAAAATCGACCTGCATAAAAATATAGTGGATGGCATCACTTTGGTTTCGCCATCTGGACAGCCCATGAAGCGCGAAGCAGATCTTATCGATGTTTGGTTTGATAGTGGTTCCATGCCCTACGCCCAATGGCACTATCCTTTTGAGAACAAGGAACTCATTGATGACGGAATTGCATTTCCGGCCAATTTTATCGCTGAAGGTGTGGATCAGACCCGAGGTTGGTTCTATACCCTGCATGCCATTGCCACTATGGTTTTTGATAGCATTGCGTACAAAAATGTGGTTTCCAACGGGCTTGTTTTGGATAAGGAAGGCAAAAAAATGTCCAAACGATTGGGCAATGCCGTAGACCCGTTCGAGGTGTTGCCGGAGCATGGCCCCGATGCCACACGTTGGTACATGATTTCCAATGCCAACCCATGGGACAATCTAAAATTTGATATTGAAGGCGTTGTTGAGGTAAAACGAAAGTTCTTCGGAACGCTCTACAACACTTACTCCTTTATGGCACTTTATGCCAATATTGATGAATTTGATTATTCCGAAGCCGATATTCCGTTGAAAGATAGGCCAGAGATTGATCAATGGATCTTATCCGAACTCCATACCTTGATCAAAAATGTGGATGAAGCCTACGGTGATTACGAAGCTACCCGGGCAGCAAGGATGATTTCCGATTACGTACAGGAGAATTTGAGCAATTGGTACGTGCGTTTGAGCAGAAGACGTTTCTGGAAAGGCGATTATCAAACCGATAAGATTTCGGCTTACCAAACGCTTTATACTTGTTTGTCCACAGTAGCCAAATTATCTGCCCCGATCGCCCCATTTTTTATGGATCAACTGTACAGGGATTTGGACGCTACCACCAAAAAGGAAGGTTTTGAAAGTGTACACTTGGCCGAGTTCCCTGTTTTTGATGTCAATATGGTAAACAAAGACTTGGAACGCAAAATGCAGTTGGCCCAAAAAATTT
This sequence comes from Flagellimonas sp. L-11, assembly GCF_056857735.1. Classification (NCBI taxonomy): domain Bacteria; kingdom Pseudomonadati; phylum Bacteroidota; class Flavobacteriia; order Flavobacteriales; family Flavobacteriaceae; genus Flagellimonas; species Flagellimonas sp. L-11. Next base: position 7,964 of record NZ_JBSXNR010000047.1, on the reverse strand, counting down.
CCTCTTTGGTACTTTCCATACGTCAGAAGGAGAAAATAAAGGTACGCCAACCGCTTCAAAAAATCATGATCCCAGTTTTGGATGATGAGCAAAGGAGTGATATTGAAGCCGTTTCCAATTTGGTGAAATCCGAAGTAAACGTGAAGGAAATTGAGATGTTGGACGATGCTTCAGGAGTTCTGGTAAAACAAATAAAACCCAACTTTAAGGTGTTGGGCCCAAAATTTGGTAAGGATATGAAAGCAATTGCTGCCGGAGTATCTAAATTGGGCCAAGAGGACATACAAAAAATGGAACGCGAGGGAGAATTATTGCTACAGTTGGAAAATAAAACCGTTAATTTACAGTTAACCGATGTAGATATAAGTTCCCAAGACATCGAAGGTTGGTTGGTGGCCAGTTCCGGTCCATTGACCGTAGCGCTGGATGTTACCATAGATGAAACCTTAAGAAAAGAAGGTATTGCGAGAGAGCTGGTGAACCGAATCCAGAATCTTCGAAAGGAATCCGGGTTTGAGGTGACTGATAAAATTGATATTAAGATATTGAAGGACGGCTTTGTGGAAAATGCGGTTTCCAGTAACGAGGATTACATCAAAACGGAAACTTTGACCGCTGAGCTCAACTTTGAAGAAAAACTTGAAGAAGGTATAGCAATTGCCTTTGATGAAGTGAATACAAAATTGTTTATTCAAAAACATTAGAAAATGGTAGAAGATTCAACAGTAAGATATTCCGACAAGGACCTTGCAGAATTCAGGGCTTTGATAGAGGAAAAAATAGAGAAGGCCAAGAAACACTTGGAACTTTTAAAGAGCTCCTATATGAACGATGGTAACAACGGTACAGATGATACTTCACCAACGTTTAAAGCATTTGAAGAGGGCTCTGAGACCATGAGCAAGGAAGCGAACACCCAATTGGCCATCCGTCAGGAGAAATTTATCCGCGACTTAAAGAATGCGCTATTGAGAATCGAGAACAAGACCTATGGTGTTTGCAGGGTTACCGGTAAGCTCATCAACAAGGAGCGATTAAAGCTTGTGCCCCATGCTACTTTGAGCATTGAGGCGAAGAACATGCAGAAGTAATTGAAACGCCTTCGGGCGTTTTTTATTTATGAGGGCACTATTGTTTTTGCCGGTTTTTTTTACGCTCGTGAATACTCACGCGCAAAAATCAGTAAGGAAAGCCTTTATTGGCCCTCGCACGGAAACTATTCAAATAGATGCCCAATATTGTTACCGAATTGATTTAAAGACCACATCGTCCGATGAGGTACAGGTCGCTGCAAGTATGGAGGGGGAATATGCCAAAGATTTATTGATATCCATTGAACAAAGCGGGACCACGGCCATGATAAGTGCTGGCTTTCAACCCCTTTTTGTAAACCCCAACGACAAACTCAGTGCGCACAAAGTTGTTTCCATAGCTTTGGAAATTAGTGTTCCCGAATATAAAAGTGTAGATGTATTTGGAACCAATACCAATTTGTATGTTTCGGGAAAATATAGAGATTTGAACGTTACCTTGTCCGATGGGCGCTGTACCTTGGAGAATGTTTCCGAATCTGTTAAGGTGACCACCCAAAAAGGGGATATTACGGTAACTGTACCGAGTGGAGATATTGTTGCGGAGAGCACTTACGGAAGAGTAGAGAAGGAAACAATACCCTTTGGTCACAATCAATTTGTTCTGAAGACGATAGAAGGAGACATCTTCTTAACCAAAACAAAATAATATCCATATTTTTGCTACCCTTTTAATAGAATAATGAATTTAAAGAAGTCCCTTATTATAATCATTCTGATCCTATTGGTGGACCAGATCAGTAAAATCTATATCAAAACCAGTTTTATATTGGGTGAGGCGCATGAGGTTTTCAGTTGGTTCAAAATACTTTTTATTGAGAATGAAGGCGCTGCTTGGGGCACAAAATTGAGTGATTTGCTGCCAATATCCGAGCCAGTGGGAAAACTGGTTTTGACGATATTCAGGATTTTTGCCGTTTTTGGAATTGGATATTGGTTGTGGGACATTATTAGAAAACAGTCACCCAAAACTTTGATTTTGGCGGTTTCCCTAATTTTTGCCGGAGCGGTAGGTAACATTATCGATTCTGTTTTCTACGGACTTATTTTTGACCACAGCCATGGTCAGGTAGCTACGCTTTTTGCGGAAGAGCCTTATGGAAGTTTGTTCCACGGCAAAGTGGTGGACATGCTTTACTTTCCTTTGGTGGATACCACATGGCCAGATTGGGTTCCCTCATGGGGAGGTCAACGTTTTCGCTTTTTTGAGCCAGTGTTCAACATTGCCGATACCGCAATAAGTACAGGGGTAGGAATTTTGATTGTTTTCAATAAAAAAGCATTTCCAAAGGAGGAAGATAAGAAAGAGGCCGTTGCCGATCAGAATGCATAAACCTTTTTTGGGGTAACGCAGTAGTCCAATTTTACGTCGTTTTTATGGACATCGGTAATTCGTTCATTTTCAGCTTCAAAAAACGATAAGCCAATTTTTATGGTTTCCTTGGGGCATTTGTTCAAAAAGGTATCGTAAAAGCCCTTTCCGTATCCCACCCGGTTGCCCAAGGAGTCAAAAGCCAATAAGGGTACAAAGACTACATCAATTTTGTTTTCAGGGACTTCAATGCCATCCACAGGTTCGGGTACGCCCCAGGCACTTTTTTTTAAAGAAGTATTGTCGGTGAGCAAATAATTTTCCATGGAATTGCTGCTTACCACTTTGGGGACCACCACGTTTTTATCCTTTCCTTGGAGAAGTGTTATCAAAGGCAAAGTGTCCACTTCGCTCTTTTCCTCTATGCTCAGAAATATATGGAAATAAAAAAAATCCCAGATAGGGATTTGGAGTATATTGTTGGCTAACACTAAACTCAAATCCGAGGCTTTTGCAGGAGTAATAGCTGCTCTCAGATTTGTGTATTTTTTTCTAAGTTCACGTTTCAACATTTAACTGTTGAAGATTTTGGGGTTGTTTTTGGGCAATGGAGCATTATTCTCCCTTGTTGGTTGCAACGGAGAAAAAAATTTTGAAGAAAAGCATCAAAATCAAGTACATTCCCAAAACGATAATATAGTTTTCCATCGGACTGTATTTAGATGGTTAAATGTAAGTAAAACAATTGAAAATTTTACCATGAAATGCACTTTTTATCGACGAAATGCACAATTTTTAGCAACTGTTTAACAAATTAAACCAAACCTCAATCATCAAATTGTCCAATTTCCATAGTTTTTTTAGGGACAAACCCTTGTTTGGGATAGGGTAGCCAAAATTCTGATTTTGTGTGCTTTTTGACGGATTTTAAAGTGAAAACGGTCAAATATGAACGCAAAACGTGAATTCATCAAGTTTAACAATTATCACCACAATTAAAATATAACTTTGTTATAAAGTCAAAAACAGTTCATTTTAGAACTACTTATGTCCAAATCAGCATCTTTAAAAGTACAGTTAAGCTCGCTGCCCAACAATCCAGGGGTTTATCAATTTTATGATGCCGATGGAAAGATTTTATATGTTGGCAAGGCCAAAAACCTTAAAAAGAGGGTTTCCTCGTATTTCAATAAAAAACAAGAGTATGGCAAAACCCGGGTGCTGGTAAAGAAGATCCATTCCATTAAACATATTGTGGTGCCTACGGAGTCGGACGCCCTTTTGCTGGAGAACAATCTCATTAAAAAACTGTTGCCCCGATACAACGTTTTGCTCAAGGACGATAAATCCTATCCGTGGATCTGTATTAAAAATGAAAGATTCCCCAGAGTATTTTCCACACGAAAACTGATCAAGGACGGTTCCGAATACTTTGGCCCCTACACCAGCATGAAAACGGTGAGGACGCTTCTGGATCTGGTAAAGAGCCTGTACCCATTGCGTACCTGCAACTACGACCTATCCGAAGAAAAAATAGATGCCGGTAAATATAAAGTATGCTTGGACTATCATTTGGGCAATTGTTTGGGGCCTTGCGAGGGACTTCAGGGCGAAAAAGAGTATCATGACCAGATAGAAGATATTAGGCAGATCATAAAAGGAAACTTAAAAAACTCCATACAGACCTTTAAGCAGCAAATGAAGGATTTTGCCGAGAAAATGGAATTTGAAAAGGCACAGCGTGTGAAGGATAAGATTGAAGTTCTGCAAAATTATCAAGCCAAATCCACTGTAGTGAACCCCAAGATCAACAATGTGGATGTATTTTCGGTTATTTCTGATGAGACCCATGCCTATGTCAACTTTTTACAGATTTCCCACGGGGCCATAATTAGGTCTCATACTCTGGAAATAAAGAAGAAGCTTGATGAAACCGATGAAGAATTGCTCCAATTGGGAATTACGGAAATTAGACAGCGCTTCAACTCACAATCCAAGGAAGTGTATTTGCCCTTTCCGGTTATCGTGGAAGATGATGTAAAGATGACCCTGCCCAAGTTGGGCGATAAACGCAGGATATTAGATTTGTCCGAACGTAATGCAAGGTTTTATAGGCAGGATAGGCTAAAGCAAATCAAAATTACCGACCCAGACCGCCATACCAAACGCATCATGGCACAAATGAAGTCGGATTTAAGGCTTTCGGAGGAGCCACGACATATTGAGTGTTTTGATAATTCCAACATACAAGGCAGTAATCCCGTTGCGGCCTGTGTTGTTTTCAAGGATGGAAAACCCTCAAAAAAAGAATATCGTCACTTCAATATAAAAACTGTGGAGGGACCGGACGACTTTGCCAGTATGGAGGAAGTAGTATTTAGGAGGTACAAAAGGTTGCTCGAAGAAGAAGAATCCCTGCCCCAACTTATTGTAATAGATGGAGGAAAAGGGCAATTATCGTCGGCGTTAAAGAGTTTGGAAGTTTTGGGGCTACGTGGAAAAATAGCCATTATTGGCATTGCCAAGCGGTTGGAAGAAATCTATTTTCCGGACGACCCGGTACCGCTGTATTTGGACAAAAGGTCGGAAAGTTTAAAAATAATCCAACAGCTCCGAAATGAAGCCCACCGGTTTGGGATCACCCATCACCGGAACAAAAGGAGTAAGGGTGCAATTAGTTCAGAATTGGTTAATATTGAGGGGATAGGGGAAAAAACCGCCCAGCAACTACTAAAAAGCTTTAAATCGGTAAAACGAATCAAAGAAGCGTCCCTGGAAACTTTAACAGCTTCCGTTGGGGTGTCCAAGGCAAAGAAGATTTATAAAACTTTTCATAAGTAAGCAATGCGAAAAAAACTAACAATCACAACACTTTTAATTGCTTTACTAGGTGTGGTGGGGATGGCCCAAAACACTACAGACAAAAAGTCGCCAAAAGTTGGGCTGGTACTAAGTGGAGGCGGCGCCAAGGGTTTGGCTCATATTGGCGCATTAAAGATTATTGAGGAAGCTGGTGTTAAAGTGGATTATATTGGCGGAACCAGTATGGGGGCCATTGTTGGGGCTTTGTACGCATCGGGCTACTCCGCCCAGCAATTGGATTCCATTTTTAGGAGTACCGATTTTACCGATTTGATACAGGACAATGTTCCCCGAAGTGCAAAAACATTTTACGAGAAAGAGGATTCCGAACGCTATGCCCTTTCCTTGCCTTTCGAAAATTTTAAGGTAACCTTCCCGCAAGCTATTTCTGGCGGACAGAACATATACAACCTATTGGTTCAGCTCTTGTACCATGTAAAGGATGTGCAGGATTTCAGAAAATTGCCTACACCTTTCTTGTGTGTGGCCACCAATGTAGAAACTGGGGAAGAGGTTCTTCTGGACAAAGGATATCTGCCCGAGGCCATTGTGGCAAGTGGGACATTCCCTTCACTTTTTGAACCTGCTGAGATCGATGGACAGATCTTGATCGATGGCGGCGTGGTGAACAATTACCCTATAAATCAAGTAAAGGCAATGGGGGCAGACATTATCATTGGGGTAGACGTGCAACACGATCTGGCCACAAGGGAATCACTTTCTTCGGCTACGGAAATATTGCTCCAGATCAACAATTATCGTACGGTAAACGATATGAAGAAAAAATCCAAGGAAACCGATTTGTATATCCGGCCGGACATTGACGAATTTTCCGTTATTGCTTTTGATAAGGGCAAACAAATTCTGAAGAGTGGGGAAGCTGCGGCTCAAAATAAAATGGATGAGCTAAAACAAATAGCACAAAGTCAAGATGAAGCCCCAAAACCCCGTAAAAGAATCAAGATGGTAGACAGCCTAACCATCAACAGGATGATCATTAAAGGTAACGACCAGTACACCAGAGGGTACATTAAAGGTAAGTTGAGGTTTAATCTGGCGGAGAAGATTTCGTTTGATGATTTAAAGCAAGGAATGAGCAATCTTTCTGCAACGGGAAACTTTAAGGCAATCCGGTACGACCTTGTATCTAACGGTCTGGGCACGGACTTGATTCTAAAACTCAAAGAGAACCCCACCAAAATGTTCATAAAAATGTCTGCTCATTATGATGATCTATATAAAAGTGCGGCATTGATCAATCTCACCAAAAAGAATTTTTTAATGAAGGATGATGTGGCTTCCTTTGATTTTATATTGGGCGACCATATTAGGTACAACATGCAGTACTATTTGGATAAAGGCTATTACTGGAGCCTTGGGATAAATTCAAAATTGACCGATTTTGATGCTGAAACCGATTTTTCTTTGATTCAAGGCAACTTTAATGTTCCGAACAATCCCAATATCCAAAGAATTAATATAGATGTGACCGACCTTACCAACCAAGTATATCTGCAAACCGTTCTCCAAGAAGAGTTTGCCTTTACCATTGGAGCAGAGCACAAATTCTTGAACTATAGTACTCGAACACTAAACCAAATAGATACAGATGGGGAGGTTGCAATGTCGGCATCCAACAAAAGGACTACTTTTGAAAACTCCAATTATTTTAGCGCGTTCTCCCAAATAAAACTGGACACGTACGATGATAAATACTTTCCCACCAAAGGGCTTTTGTTCGATGGCGATTTTCACTTTTACGCGTTCTCTTCCGATTATAACAATAATTTTAGCCAGTTTGCCGTAGCAAAGACTAAGTTTGGCGGCACATTTTCAATGCTAAATAACTTAAGCTTACAGCTGGAAGCGGATGGAGGTGTAAAGCTTGGAACTTCGCAAGTAACTTCTTTTGATTTTATCCTGGGAGGTTTTGGCAACGACTTTGTAAACAATTTTGTGCCCTTCTTCGGTTACGATTTTCTTAGCTTGCCAGGCAATAGTTACATTAAAGGATATGGTCGTTTGGATTACGAATTTACCTACAAGCACCACTTTTTGTTTTCTGCAAATTATGCCAATATCAACGACGATCTTTTTAGAACAGGGGATTGGTTCAAAGAGCCTAGTTTTTCAGGATATGGGGTAGGCTATGGTTTCGAATCTTTTCTAGGACCAATTCAAGTTTACTATTCGTGGTCTCCGGAGATTAGTGAAAGCAATATCTTCTTCAGTGTCGGGTATTGGTTCTAATAAAAATCACTCGATCAATCAGCCCAATTCTCTTAATAATTTGTCAAAAAAACCGATAAAATCAACCAATAATATAAGGGTTTAGTTAAAGTCCGTTAAAAACACTTTTTCCTACAAAACCTTGCCGTATCTTTGACCCACATAAGGGGTGGTTCCCTTATAACTTTAAGTATTGGTTTTTCATAATTTAAAGTTTGGTTGGTTATTTAGGAAAAGCCCAGTCTCAAGACTGGGCTTTTTTTGTTTATACTATTTTGGAATAAGTTTTGTTTAAGTATATGTGAACAGCATGGCCCCTAAAGTGATTTTGGATCAAGACCAATTGTTGTGTTTATGCAAAAATTGTTGTTAATCTAAATAGGAAGAACTCTACATTTTTGACACCTCTAAACTGAGCCCTAAAGGCTTTTATTTTTGCATTGAAGGACTCTGCTGAAGCATTTGTACTT
>NZ_JBSXNR010000046.1:0-2282 GCF_056857735.1 Flagellimonas sp. L-11 | reverse complement strand
ATGAAGCTTGTTTAGTGACAACTGACAAAGTCTAAATCACTACGTAAGTCTGAAAACTTTGTTCCGGTAATAGTTCACTTTGTCAGTTGGGTTGTTTCCTAAATGTATTAAAATTACTTAATCGTAAATCTAAAGGTTCCGATAGATAAGCGTGAAGCAAAAACACGATAGGGCGCAACCTACTTTTTGGATTTCAGTAGCCCATATCCTCACCTGTACCCCTTGCCTTGTCAATGCCCCTTCCAAGTGCCTTGATGATCTTGGCCATTGGTGAAAGCGTATAGGTGTTCGTTACGTCCCTTTGCAGCCTTCCCTAAAAATTGAAATTATGGTTTCACCAAGAAACCAAACTTGGATAAATTTCAGAAATTCTAACGACTGAATTTCAGTGACATGCGAAAAAAAAACAAAATATGCAATGGCTATTCAGGTTCCTAAAAACATTGTTACTTATTAGTTTTACACCTCAAATACAAGTTGTTATGCATATAAAGCACAATGAAATGGATTATTCCTACCCAATTTCACTAAGGGAATGGCGTAAAGATTATATCGAAAAGGGAACATTCGATAATTATACAATTACTAATTATAGTAGGGTAAAAGAACTTTGGAAAGTGGACGAAAGTACAGGTGAATTAAAATTCAATATGCTCATAGATGCAGGAGAAGGGAATAGGATTTATCAGAAAAATCCAAAACAGTTTGTTTTAAAAGATCTTAATTTCAAGTTTTATGATAATTATTTAATCGCTCCTGAAACTGATAGTGATTCTGAACTAAAAAAATTCATTTCTAAAAGCAGTAAAATTCATGATGTTAAAACACCAAAGAGATGGTGGTTAAAAAAACATGGAAATGAGATTTTGGTTGGGGTAATAGTCGGGTTGATTATTTTGTTAGTGTCACTAATTTTGAAGAAATATGGATATGAAATTTCTTGAAATCTTAATTACCGGGTCTGTAAATTAAACTCTGTCTGATGTTTCAATTCCTCTGGGGCTAGCCCCAGAGGAATTGGCGTTTATGGCCAGCGGTATCCGGTCTCCAAATTTAATATAAAATTGCTGAATCGTGAGGCTCCAATTATGCAAAGGAGCTGTCCATTTCTTCTCGATGTTCCTTGTTGCCAGGTAGACTAACTTGAGTAGTGACATATCATTAGTAAATGCTCCTTTGGTCTTGGTAACTTTCCTGATTTGGCGATGGAAGCCCTCTACGGCATTGGTGGTATAAATAATCTTTCTTATGGGTTCTGTGTACTCGAAATACTGGGAGAGCTGCTCCCAGTTACGCTGCCAGCTTTCAATAACTACAGGATATTTACTTCCCCATTTCTCTTCCAGGTTCAATAGTTCATCTTCGGCTACAGTTTTAGTGACAGCCCTATAGACCTTTTTCAGATCTTTCATAAATTCTTTTTGATCCTTCGAGGCGATATACTTCAATGAATTACGGATTTGGTGTACGATACAAAGCTGAACCTGAGCCTTTGGATAAACGCTCAAGATAGCCTGTGTAAAGCCTTTGAGGTTATCCGTACAAGCAATCAGGATATCTTGTAATCCACGATTATGAAGATCGGTGAGCACCTGTAGCCAGAAATTAGCACCTTCACTTTCAGAAATGTACATCCCCAGGATTTCCTTTTTTCCTTCTTTTGTAATACCCAGGATATTATAGAGTGCTTTATGAGTAATCTTCCCATCCACCTTAACCTTATAATGCATCGCATCAAGCCAGACAATGCAGTATAGCGGTTCTAAAGGACGACTTTGCCAGGCTTTGATATCAGGAATGATCTGATCGGTGATCTGGCTTAAAACTGTATGGGAAATATCAGTGTCGTACATTTCCTTGATATGACCCGAGATGTCACGGTAGCTCATTCCAAGTCCATAAAGACCAATGATTTTTTCTGAAAGATTATCCGCTAGAATAGTCTGCCGTTTTTTTACCAGTTCAGGCTGGAAGCTGCTTTGACGATCTTCAGGGGTTTCAATATCAAAGGAACCAAAGCCACTTTTGAGCTTTTTGTTTCCCTTACCATTGCGCTTATTCCCTTTGGAGCGTTCCTCACTATCCAAATGGGAGTCCATCTCTGCTTGAAGAGCTTTCTCAATAACGTTCTTTAGCATCGGTGTGTTTATTTCAACTGAAAAGTATACCACTATTTCATTTCAAAAGTATACCATTTTAAATTAATTAACAATGGTATCCCTGTTCCCTGGGGTACCCCAGGGAACAGGGATACTGGCGGCGCCCTGATACCATTTTTTCGA
>NZ_JBSXNR010000045.1:0-2266 GCF_056857735.1 Flagellimonas sp. L-11 | reverse complement strand
CTGATTTGGGCCGAGTTCACCCCATTCTCTTTTTGATTACTACCAAAGTTATCCATAAAATAAAGGACAAAGATTTAGTGCGATGACCAACTATTAGGAATCAACAATGACGGTTCTTAAATGGAAATCTAATCTAAAGGATTTGGGTTCAATATCTCATATAAAGGTCTGTTGCTGCTCAAAAGACAAAGGATAAAGCCTTCCTTTATCCCTTTGGTAAATCCCTCATGCTCCATCAACAGTTTAATATCGAACAAGTCCCTTGGATGCTGTCTGTCCAAAGCGGCACATATCTTACCTCCATAAAGTTGGGACAGTGAAACCACAGTAATGGCGGCAAATGCATTAAATTCATCCTGTGCCCTTTGACAGAGCATCATTTCTTTTGGAGTTTCCAAAACGCCCCTATTGGCCTGATTGACCTCCAATTTTATCTGGGCAGAAGGGGTTGAGATCAAAAGCTTCAGTATTTTTTCATCAAGGGTTATGTGTACCTTGGGTACAATGGACGCTATATTTGCCTTTATACGTTTTAACGCTGCTATAATTTTTGACAACGAGGTGGCCCTGTCCTCGATAGGCATATAGGTGATGTCCAAGTCCACGGAGAGTCTGGGCATTTCCCTTACAAAAAGATTGATTGCCGTACCACCATGCAATGCAAAATCTGCTTCCTTGGCCACTTCGGGCAATACCTGTAACAAAAGTGCTACCTGTATTTTATAAACTTCCTTTATTTCCATTAATCCTCCAGTTCTTTAGGTACCGTTATCCTATATTTGGAATTATACACCCCACCTTCCCTGACGAAGGCACGTTTACCACTCCCAAGATGTACCTGTTCGGTATCAACATAGTCAAACCAACGATGATTGGCCTTTTCTGCCATATAAAGGAACAACCGTTTCACTTTTATGGATGTGCACTTTTCCAGTAAAAGTTGGACCTGTTTGGGCCTGAGATTGTTCATTCCCTCCATGACTTCATAACATTCCAATAAGGAATGGACCCTCGGGGTCAAATAAAGACATTCCAATAGGGCCCTTTCCGGATTGGCCACTTTTAAGGTAAACGTTTTGTGAGGTATCGATGTCAATCCTATATCGTAAGGAAGAAAAGAGGTGTGTATCGGGGTTATCCTGTACCCCCAGTCATGATTCAAAAACCAGGACGGAAGCGTACTATTGTTCCCGCAAAACAAAAACAACTGTTGTACATTCAAATCCAAGTAATGGGCCCTGCCCTGCAAGGCCAAAGCGGTCTTTCCTCCCAGATGCACTGGCACCCCACCTTGCTGCTGTAAGGTATATAAAGCTCCCTCGTAACCCACTTTATCCCCGGTTCTGATCATTGCGCCGGAACCTATAGAGGTCAACCAGTTACTGCTCTTGTACCTCCGTAAAAGGTCATGGCTATACCCATGTTCCACAAGCCATGAAGACAGAAATACCGTCCCTGACGGCTGTGATTGCAAGAGTTGGTTTATTTTTATTCTATTTTTAGTACTCATAGTACTAATTTAGTATTTTTTTTAAACCAAGACAAAGAATAGTTTGTTTTAATTGATATTTTGGTACTTATAGTACTAAAAAAAGTATGTTTTTAAACTATTCTGAATATACTGTGAATACTATACGGAAGGTCCAGCCTCCAGCTTTCTTCACGGCTCTGCTTGTAAATGTCCAAGAACTGTCGTTTGGTATGATTGGACTTGCAACATAAAAATGATCAATAGGGGAAATGTTATTGATAGCAAACCCCAAGACAAGTTTGACTTATTTTGTATACTCAGGTTTGTTTATTCAAAAAACCCCTGATAGGCCTTGGGCTTGGCCTATAGGTACATGTGGGCAGTACTGCCGTTTCGTAGTGTTCGGCAAAGTCGGCGAACACCTCGTTGACCTTGGGCTCGTAACGGCTGCTCTTGGTAACCGCCGACTTAAGGTTGTCGGGCACCAAGGCCTTTGGTACGCCGCCGTAGAACCATAGTGCGTTCTCGGTGCAGCGGATGAAGTCCTCCAGTTTTTGGCTTGCACAGGCCTCTACATAAGTGTATTGGCTGCTACCGAGTATACGCACGAACACCTCCAGTTCCTTCAGTTCACCGGTGTCCCTGTCAACAATATGGAGTTTCTTTCCCGTGAAGTCTATAAAGAGCTTGTCGCCGGCCTTGTGCTCCATGTGCATTACCGGAGAGGTCTCCTTGCGCCATTCGGCGTACCAATACTTGAACTGTGAGAGCTTGAAGCCATCGGGGTGCTTGGCA
>NZ_JBSXNR010000044.1:0-4693 GCF_056857735.1 Flagellimonas sp. L-11 | reverse complement strand
ATGAAGCTTGTTTAGTGACAACTGACAAAGTCTAAATCACTACGTAAGTCTGAAAACTTTGTTCCGGTAATAGTTCACTTTGTCAGTTGGGTTGTTTCCTAAATGTATTAAAATTACTTAATCGTAAATCTAAAGGTTCCGGTAGATAAGCGTAAAGCAAAAACCCGAAAGGGCGCAACCTACTTCTTGGATCTCAGTAGCCCATACCCTCCCCTGTACCCCTTGCCTTATCAATGCTCCTTCCAAGTGCTTTGATGATCTTGGCAGCCATTTGCACTTTATTGGTCGGTATATTGGGAGCCTTGACCCCCATGGTCCTAAGTAATTTGAAGGCCATGTCCTTTTCCTTTGTGGGCAGTCCCATGACCTTGGCAAAGAACTTCCCCGGTTCCTTGGCATGGGCCTTTCTACCAATATAGGATTCCACATAGTTCCTTTTAAAGCCCATTGTCCTGTCAAAGGTCTTTTCGGCTGCTTGGTAAAAACTATCACGATCAAACCCTCTCTTGACCATCTTTCCGTTCAGCTCCACTTCGGATGCCTTGTGCTTGGCCATCGGGGAAAGGGTATAGGTGTTCGTTACGTCCCTTCTGCTTACTATGATATGGATATGGGTCTGTGGCCCCTCTTTTTGCATTCCTGCGGCAACAAGCTGTCCGTTCTGCTTATGAGGTGCCAATCTTTCTTGCTCCTTGATCCTTTTTTCAAGCTCTTTTACATTCCCTATGGATTCACCCCGTTCCACTTTCCGTATCTCGTTCCTCAGCCTTGCTATTTCTCCACGATACGGTGCATTCTCCTGAACCTGTTTGTCAAAGCCCCTATAGGTGCGTTCATGTTCGATCTTGGCATAGTATTTCAAGTTCTCGGCCTTTACCTGTTGGTTGCGATGGAAACTCTTGGCATAGTCCTCCATGAGCTTCCTTGTATATTCCCTGAGCATGTTTGGGTCATTTCCGATGGACTGTAATTCCCTTTTATTGGGACTGACCACTATGGAATAGAATTTCGGGTCTTTCTGCCTTAGTTTGGCCGTATTGGCATCTATTTCATCAATGACCGTTTGAGGACTTACGCTGTCGTTTTCTTGGTCAAAGAATTCCTCCCTTTGTTCGGGCAACCTTTCTTGGTTCTCCTTTTCCAGATAGTCCACATAGTTCCCCACACTGGAGTTGTAGGTACTGCCCATTTTCTGTGATGAGATGGTAAGGTACATGGTCGTTATCTTAATTGATGTTTCAAGCTTTCAAAATCCCCGATGCCCATATTGATTTTCAGATAAGGCTTTCCCATCATCGGCTCTACCTTTTCAACGTTGTTGAGGATTTCATTACAATGCTTTTTATAGCTTTCAAATTCGTGCAGTATTCTATCATGCTCTGTTTTTGCAACGGTGTTTTTTGGCTCCAAAAAATCCATTCGCTCTTCCTGTATTTGGATAGATTTAGGCTTGGGTTTCCTCCCATCTTTTACATAGGCCTCATAAAGTATCAATACCATTTCATAGGTGGGCCGGATACTGGTCTTTTCCATGTTCTTGATAATGGCGATGAGCCTATCGATTTTTTTCATCATTTGACGCTCCAGTTTTTTGATACTTTCAAGGATGATCTTTGTTCCCTCCCCAAAAGGGTCAAGGTTGTTCTCCTTGAAGTATTGTATCATTCCATCCAACACCTCACTATGTGACTTGTTGAACCTTTTGGAATAACTGCGAAAACGAGTGGCCGTTTCCTTCTTTACTGTGATATTCGTATAACCACCTGTCCCTTTCTTTGTTCTGCCGTTTGTTGATTGCTTTTCCATAGGTGCGATTTTGTTTTTTAGTGAAATTGCGTCAATTTTTTCGTCAAAAATTTCCAGTGTTTACTGGGCCTGCCAAAGGGTTTACTGTAGATTTCGGAAAAGTCTACTGTAGCCCCAATTTTTGCACAGTATTTCAAAACCACTTCAATCCATTGGTTTTCAACTTGTTGAAGACCCGAAAACAACCGTGATGGCGCAATTTGCGCATCACCCTCTTGCTATTCCCCTACGTCCCGCAAGCGGGACTGAATGAATACTACCTGATCATCCTTCGGCTGATCGGCTTGTCTGCATATGATCTATTAGATTCTGCATGTCCTCCCCTATCTTGTGTTCCAGTACCTTTGCATAAATCTGGGTAGTGGACAGTTTGGTATGGCCGAGCAGTTTGGAGACTGTTTCTATTGGGACTCCATTGGACAAGGTTACCGTTGTTGCAAATGTGTGCCTGGCTGAATGAAAGGATATTGTTTTGTAAATACCACAGGCCTTGGCAATTTCCTTTAGATATTTGTTTGTCTTTTGATTGGATAGCACAGGTAGTATTTTTGTATCGGTCTCTGGACTGTCCCAATACTTTTCAATGATTTCTTTTGCTTTGGGCAATAAGGGCAGTTTTACACTTTCCGATGTTTTTTCCCTTTTGGTATAGATCCATTGGTTTCCATCAATACCAAGTACCAGTTGGTTCTTTTCAAGTTCCCGGACATCTATATAGGATAGGCCAGTATAACAGGCGAAAAGGAAAGCATCCTTGACCTTTTCATACCCTGCCCCGGTGAAGTCCGTTTCTTCAATGAGCCTAAGCTCCCTTTCCGTCAGATAACTGCGTTCCGTTTTATGAAATCTGAGCTTATAGTTAATGAAAGGGTCTTTGTCCAACCATTCCAACTTAACGCCCAGCTTGACCATTTTCATCAAACGCTCCAAGTGTTTCATCGCCCCATTATTGGTACATTTCTTTCCCTTTTGGAGTTGCGGGCCGTTCAATAGATA
Organism: Flagellimonas sp. L-11; assembly: GCF_056857735.1. Taxonomy (NCBI): domain Bacteria; kingdom Pseudomonadati; phylum Bacteroidota; class Flavobacteriia; order Flavobacteriales; family Flavobacteriaceae; genus Flagellimonas; species Flagellimonas sp. L-11. Next base: position 1,891 of record NZ_JBSXNR010000044.1, on the reverse strand, counting down.
GTGTTCAAAATCGGTAATGAACTTATAGTTCAATTGTTTCAATCGGATGTCGGGGAGTTTGTATTTGGATTCCAAAAAACGAAGGAGATACTTTTTGGTCCCATAATAGTTCTTCATCGTTCCGGGGCGAAGTACACTCTTTTGTGTTTTGTTATGATACTCGATAAGTTCAAGCAGGGTATTATGTTGCTCGTCCTGTCCTAAATAACGGGCCTTAATGGCCTGTGCCGTAATTACCTTTTCTTCCCGCAACAATACCTTGTGGGTGTCCATAATCTGGGCATATACCTCATCAAGGTAGCTGTTCAATAAACGGGCCTTGTGGGTCAGACCATGGAGCCTTCCCTTATTTTCATCCCATCCATTCACCGAAACATATCGTTTCAGACTAATCTCGGCCCGTTTTCCATTGACGGTGATTCGGGCATAAATGGTCAGCTTTTGGGGATTATTTGAAATGTTCCGAGTGAAGAGTAGTACTTTTAAAGTGTTGGAATTGCGCATAATACATAACTTTTGGGTTTGACAAAACAGGTTTGCAAAACACCCATGAACAGCGTCAAACGCTATCTAAATTATGCACAATGAACGTACCGAACCATTCACCGAACTCTACACCTTTTATATGGTTTTAAATGAATTCAATTGAATGCAATAAAAACAAAAAGCACTGTCAATCAGTCAGTTGACAGTGCTTTGATACCACTTGATTAGTGGTTCGTCGGGATGACTGAACCACCCATATGATTGTGTAAGCTCCCCTTAAAACCGAACTGTTTAAAAGTAGAATAATAATCTTAATTTTAAACAGCATTATGAGGAAGAGCAAATTTTCACCAACACAGATCGCGAAGATTTTAAAGGAGTTCGACAACGGCAAGTCCGTTGCCGAGATAACCCGTGACCATGGGGTCAGCTCCGCCGCATTCTACAAGTGGCGTTCGAAGTACGCCGGTATGAGCGGGAAGGAGCTCAAGCGCATCAAGGAGCTCGAGGAGGAGAACCGCAAGCTCAAGCAGATGTACGCCACTCTGGCCCTGGACCACCAAATGGCAAAGGAGATCATCGAAAAAAAGCTCTGAGGCCCTGCCACAAGCGCAGCATTGGCGAAGATCTTGCCCATTACGGCATCAGCAGGGCGTGCCGTGTCCTTAACATGAGCAAGAGCGTTTACTATTACAGTCCGTTGCCAAAGGATGACGGCGAGATCGAGCAGGCCCTTCGGGAAAAGGCCAGGGAACATCCGGAGGAGGGTTTCTGGATGGCCTATCACCGTTTGAGGGCGGAGGGAAGGCCGTGGAACCATAAGCGCGTCCACCGCGTCTACAGGGCACTGGGACTGCCCTTGAGAAGAAAGGCCAAGAAACGTCTGCCGGCACGTGTAAAGGAACCTTTGGAGGTCCCGGCAGAGGCGGACCATACTTGGAGCATGGACTTTGTCACCGACGTTTTGGAGAACAAACGGCGGTTCAGGGCACTCAACATCATGGACGATTACAACAGGGAGGCACTGCACATCGAAGTGGACTTTTCCCTGACAAGCAACCGGGTGGTCTGGGTGTTGAACCATCTGATAAACCGAAGGGGCAAGCCCAAACGCATACGTATGGACAACGGCCCGGAATTTATAGCAAAGCTCACCTCCCAATGGAGCGAGATGCACGGAATAGAGTTCAAATACATACAACCGGGAAAACCGACCCAGAACGCCTTTGTGGAAAGGTTCAACGGCAGTTTCAGGAGGGGGACCCTCAACAGGTTCATCTTTGAGGACATCGACCAAGTAAGGGAACAGGCACGGATTTGGATGGACGATTACAACAATTACAGGCCACACAAGGCCCTGGGATATGTGTCCCCAAAACAATATCTGGAACTTAATTCCTTGTGC
>NZ_JBSXNR010000043.1:0-92785 GCF_056857735.1 Flagellimonas sp. L-11 | reverse complement strand
AATAATCAAAAACAAATTTGACCTGAGTTTGCGTGCAAATTGCGTGCAAATAAAAAAAGCTCCAAAAGTTAAAAACTCTTGAAGCCTTACTGTTACTGTGGAGAATACCGGATTCGAACCGGTGACCTCTTGCCTGCCAGGAAAGTTAGGTTACTAAAATGGAAATGTCATAAAATGACCTATTGAAATATTTTCATTCCATGGTTAATAGGTGGTCTACATAAAATTGCGATTTCGTTACATAGCATGTTCAATTTAAAATATTGTCTTTTTGAGGCTCTTTAACTTATTTTAAATCTCAATGGCCCTATTTGGTAATCTAAAATTGTAAAATTGTTAAAGTATTGTTAAAAAGGTGCCCCTTTCGGTGTCAGTATAACTTCCTTACCCTTCACAACCCTTAAAAACAGTGGTTTTTTCAAATTAAAGAAGACCCTCTTCCTCCGCTGAGAGACATCATCTCTAAACAAAAAACCCTGTAAATCAATAATTTACAGGGTTTTTATTTTTTTTTGATATCAAATGATATCATTTAATATCATCCTAATAGGTGCCCAATTCGGTGTCACCTGAAATCTCACCAAAAAGGGACACCTAACATCAATTAAAATATTGTTAATCAATGTATTACAGGGATTATTTTTTAATATTTTTTTGCTAATTTCAAGGCAAATAATGTTAAAATAGGTGTCCCTTTTATGTTATCTCTCTTATTCTACATCAAAAAACACAAAACCGACAAAGTAGGTCGGGCAATGATCTATATCAGAATCACAGTAAATGGAAAGCGTTCGGAATTCAGCACAGGTCGCAAAATTTATCCCAACACTTGGGATGCTACCAATGGAAAGGTGTTGGGGTTCTCGCAAGAAGTTCGCCAACTGAATTCGCAATTAATGAAAATACGTACCGACCTATTTCGGCATGCGGATAAATTGAAAGACAAGGGCCGACCATTGACCGCTGTTTCAATTAAAAATTCTTACCTAGGTGTGGATAAGCCCTCAAAAATGTTATTGGAAATCTTTCAAGAGCACAATGACAGGGTTGAAAAATTAGTTGGAAAAGATTTTGCTCCTGGTACAGCAGAACGTTACAAAACCGCAAAAAGCCATTTGGCCGAATACTTACAGAACGAGCTTCGAAAGAAAGATATTCCTGTAGTAGATGTGGATCATTCCTTTATTTCCGGTTTCGAATATTATCTAAAGACAAAAAGAAAGTGCAGCCATAACACTGCAATCAAGTATGTGGTGAACTTTAAAAAGATAATACGGATCGCTTATGCGAATGGTTGGATCAAAACAGACCCCTTTGCCAATTGGAAAGCCCGATTAAAAACTGTAGAACGAGAATTCCTGACTGATGAAGAGCTTCAACGACTAATGGATCATCCTTTTACAAATGAACGGTTGGAGCATGTAAGGGATTGTTTTGTTTTCTGTTGCTTTACCGGATTGGCCTATGCGGATGTAAAAAAACTGACCCATGATGATTTTGTGATAGGAATTGACGGAGATCTTTGGATAAATACCAAACGTACCAAGACAAAAACCAAAAGTAACATTCCCGTTCTTCCAACAGCATTGATGATTCTTGAAAAATACGAGCATAGCCCCTTACTTGTAGATAAAAAGGTGCTACCCGTATTGACCAATCAAAAAATGAATGCCTATTTAAAGGAAATAGCTGACCTCAGTGGTATTAAAAAACATTTGACCACCCATTGCCAGACATACTTTTGCGACCACCGTTACACTTTCCAATGGCGTCTCCATTGAGTCTGTAAGCAAGATGCTGGGGCACAAATCACTCCGAACCACGCAACATTATGCAAAAATATTGAACCGAAAGGTCAGTGAAGATATGCAATTGTTAAAAAAAGAAATTGAGCTTTCAAGAAAGGATCAAGTCAAAAAACTCTTAAACCTTTTGCCCCTTGATATTGGCCCTTGTAGAAACATATCAGGAAGAAGAGAATCCAGAAATTTCGTTAGAGCACCGAAAATTGCTCGATCAGCGTTTGGCCGACCACATAGCTGATCCAGGAGCCGGAAAAGATAGGAAAATCCTAAAATCTGGGCTACACAAGAAATATGGCCTTAACAAAGGGGTTTCCGGAAAACCCCTGATGCATTATGTAAATTTCCTTATTTCACAGGGGTTAACAAGGTATGAAGTACAAATGGGAAACAAAAATTAGTGCGGTTTTTTAAGCCGGTAATATCTTGTTCATTTTTTGACTGATAGGTCATATTCAAATAGAAATTAATAAAATCACCATTAAAGTCACTTAATCTGTTTTCCCTTTTCCGTTAACCTATATCGTTGCTTACTGCTTTTCGGTTTGTCCGGGATTGTCATTTCAATCAATTTTGCATCAAGTGCCGGCTGTAAATAATTATATAAAAATGTTGGACGATGCCTCATGTCTAACTTTGTCATTAATTCTGCCGTTGTAGTTTCATCCCTACCCATTACAGAAAGTAATTTTGAAACTTGTTCGGTAACTTGTTCGGTAACTTGTTCGGTGATTTTTTCAGAAGAAGGAAAAGTCATTCTGGTAAAGTTATCCATAAACCGGAAACATTCCTTTCCGTAACTCTTTAAAATCCGTGGAACGCCAGAGCCCAGTTGCTCTACCAAATCCAAATCCCTGTATATACGCATTAGCTCCTTATTCCTCGGCATAGAAACGCCTTCAAAAAAATCTTCTTTGCTAAGTCCGTCCGGTAAGGAACCGGCAGATGTTATTTCAATCCTGTCGTCAAATATTTCAAACTTAGGTGGTACTTCTCGGGTGTAGTCGTTATGTACTATGGCATTATATATGGCTTCACGCAAGGCTACAGGATTCCATAACTTTCTCTCAATACGTTCTTTTGATGTAATGGTCGCAAAAGTTGTATTTTCTACTGCAATTTTATCCAGTACACTTTTTGTGGCCTTAATGAGCGAGCAATATCCATATTCATTATTTTCAAGAAGGTCTACCCGATCTAGGCCTTTATATTTAGCAACTTTAATAGATACATTGTTCACATCTGCTAAAAGGTAGGCTGCATAGTTAAGGAAACCGTCTTCGGTAAGTAGTTCTAGATTCTTTTTAAACTGTTTGTTAAGAGGTTTACCATTCTCCTGATAATAGATATGTAGCTGCTCAAAACTTAAATCCTGACGATGCGATTTTATTTTCCCTATTGAATTACGGGTACGGCTGGCGAAAAGTTTATCAATCATAGCTTGCGGCATGGGTTCGGCCGCTGTGCCTACACGAATAAAACAGCCTTTTTCGGTCATGCCGTATTTCTTTTTGAAATAGGGCTTTTCACTTCCACCGGCAACAATAATCTTGATAATGTCTTTACCGTCACGTTCTTCAGCCACTACATCAAATAAACCCATGGCCGAAGGAGCAATATTGTTTTTGATACGGTCTTTGATTTTAAGCATATCACTGTCAATATCATCTACACCAAGTACTTTCCCTTGCTTATCAATGCCTAAGTAAATTAACCCACCTTCCAAATAATTGAGGAAAGCAATCACTTCCTTTTCCAAATCCAGGTCTCTGGTTAATTTTTCTTTGTATTCTATTCTGTTTGTTTCAGATATTATCAGTGATTTGATGTAAAAATAATCTTTTATATACACCTACTAGGGTATATGTTTTAATCAATAGAATTCCCCAAGGCTCTGCCCCGGGTGTAGTAAAGGAAATGTTTGAAAAACGGATGGTTTTTTAAAAAATGATAACATATTGTTCCGTTGAATACCTCGTGGGCTTGCTCCGAGGATTATTTATTACCAAACAACAGACATCCCCCTGAGGTATTCACAAAATTGGATTTCAATTCTAAGTCTGATTATAGTAGTTATTATGGGGGGCTAAGGTTTATGGCGAGACCACTTGTCCCCAAATCCCTTACCCCAACTTCAGCGCTCGGATCCTGGCCTATTTTTGCAGCGTTTGGGAAGATAAGCGTATAGCAAAAATAGAATAGGGCGCTGTCCTACTTTTTGCCTTTTCCCTCCAGCCATTTTTGGTAGAGTTCCTTTGCCTCTGGGCTATCTTCAAAGAATGTCCCGTAGTGTTCAATGGCATCATCCTGACCTTTTATATATGCAGCCTCTTCTTTCTTGGATATCCTTGACACCTGATGAATTGAAAATCCAAGGACCAACAGGACCGTGACCAACAATCCCCAGAACAGTTTTATGGCCCAACTGGGCAATAGAATGGACCGCTCCACCTTGTAAAGGATTTTCCGCATCAATCTTTGCTGTTCCTCAATGTTGGTTTTTTGGTTGTTGCCGTACTCCTTTAGAAGAGCATTTAATTCGCTGGTATCTGGCCGTAATGGAAGATTTTGCAAATCTTCATGTACTTTTTCCAATCGGCCAATGCTCTTCTCAAATCCGTTGATCTCCTCGGTCAACAGTTCCGCTATTTCATCCAGTTTTGCCATGTTGTTCTATTTAGATTCCTATTCCCGTGTCCCTGACCACCTTGATGGCCAGTTTAATGGTTTTCTTGATAATGGTCTTGGTCAGACTTGTCGGGACATTCACTGTCTTGCCCAAAAGTTGCATGCTCTTGTCCTTGGCTATCCGTTGTGCCATGTTCCTTTCAAAGTTCATTTGCCTGGCGATCCTGCCCATGGACATGGAACGGTGCACCTCGCTTCCCTTTAGGTTGGTTCCCTTGTACTCAAAACGGAAGCCCTGCAGTTGGTTCTGCCTGTTGATGCTGGGGATGACCTTCACATTGTTCTGTTCCATGGATTTGATGTACTGGTCAAAATCCCTTGGCCGTTCCCTGGCCATGACCTTTTCATGGATTTTTTGTATTTCAGAGCGGACATGTTGCATCCGGTACAGCTTTTCCTGCTGTACCTCCCTTACCGTGGTCAGGTCCATCTGTTTGGCCACCAGTTCCGCCACTTGCTGGCTCCGCTTTCCGATGAAACTGTCATTATAGGCATTGCCCTGAAAGTTTATCCGGTTGGCATACAGATGGACGTGCACATGTTCCTTGTCCCTATGGACAAAGGCAACGGCCTGATGCTGCTTGAGGTTCATTTCCTTAAGGAACCGCTCGGTCATTTCCTTGAGCTGTTCCCTTTCGAGTTTCCTGCCGTCCTCGATGGTGGGACTGAGCACAAAGCTGAGCGTGTTCTTCCGGCACATTTCGTTCTGTTCTTGGATGACCTTGAACTCCTCGGTGATCTCCCGTGGGGTCTCCCCGGCCAGATATTGGCTGTGGACGATCTCCGATCCTTTCTCCTGGTTCATCCCGTAGCTCATGGAAGCTGCTGTGTGCGATATGGACTTTCCCATGCCTATCATTTCCTGAAGTTTAAAAGGTGTTGTCGTATCTCTTTGGCCAGTTGTGCCGTTTCTTCTGCCAACTTTGGGTTCCGCTTTCGGAACATGTTGGTGATCAGTTTAAAGTTGCGTTGGTATTTGACCAATAGCTTATAGGCCTCTATCTGTTCGTCCGTCATCCGCTCAACGATTCGGTCCTCGAAGGCCGCTCTTCGGCAGTACTCACTAATGGAAAGACCACTCTTTCGGGCCTTGACCCTCAGCAGTTTCTTCTCGTAGACCGAGCACCGGAACTGGACGAACTCTTTCTTCATTTTCACATCATCTTTTGCGACCTACGGGAGCAAAAGCAAGATTTGTCATGACAATGACACATCTTCAATTCGTTGCCAAACTTCATCCTTCGCGCTTTTTACCAACCAATCGTTCATATCCTTGAAATCCACATAGAGAGAGGACATATCCCTGCTGTTCGGGCACTTTTCCAATAGAAGTTCTGTCATCCCAAGTCCCGTTTTGTCCCTATCAAGAAACAGCTCAACATTTTCATATTCCCCTATTTCTTTTATCATCCGTTTTACGAAGGCCGTGGTGTTCAATACCAAAAGGTCATGGCTGTTTACGATATACGGCATCAGCTCCATTAGGGTAAGCATATCGAACATGCCTTCGGTAATGGTCAAGTTTTTGGAATCGTTCTTGATCAATGAAACATCCTTTGGCGATGTGGACCCTTTCCAATATCTGTTCCGCAGTTCCCAGCCCCCCGACCTGTTTCGGAGCCCGATGGCAAAATATTTCCGCCCTCCTATCTTATAGTGGACCTCCTTGCAAAGTTTTCTTGCTGTGTTGGTCGAGATCTTTCTGGAGCTCAGATAGGTTCGAAGGGCCCGGTGTTCGATTTCCCTATCCTCGATGATTTCAATCGGATTGGCCCTATGTTCCTTCTTGGTTGGATTCGGCTGCCGGCGAAAAGAAAAAAATTCTGTAGGACCCGACAATCGTTCCAATGCCTCCTTTACCGAACAGTTCTCCATTTTCATGACCAGGTCTATGGTGCTGCCCCCCTCAAAGGTTCCGAAGTCTATCCAATAGTTCTCTTTCAACGATACCTTGAAAGAGGCTTGGGTCTCGGTACGGAACGGGCTGAGGAACCAAGCTTCTTTTTCCGTTTTCCGGACTGGAAAGTGCCCCAACTTGGCCAGCGTGGAAACGATGTCAATGTTGCGGGCTTTTTCGCAGTCCATGGTATTTCTATTTTTTTCTCTCATTGTCTCAAGTTTTGTTATTTCTCCTACCTTCTTACCTAACCCAATGATGACAGGGGTTTTCAAGCTAGGTCAGATGTTTTTTCAACTTACCTATCTTACCCTTTAAGGTAGGTTAGGTAACCTTTAGGTAAGATGGAAGTTATATATCCTACCTAAAGTTTTGCCCCATGACCATTGGCTTTATCCTGCTTTAGGTAACTAGGTAGGTATTATTCTTCTTTCTTTGCAAATTCCATTTCCCATGGGCTTCCCCCAAAGAGTGGTCGGGACAAATAGCCGTACACCTGTCGTTTGGGATGCTTAACCTTTTGAAAACCAAACCCGGCCAGTGCCCGACCGATATTGATGTGGTTCAACCTTAGGTTGAGACATGCAATCTCTACCATGATATCCGATGCCGTCCTAAAGTCTTTCATATCATTGGACTTTTCATAGTACTTGGCAACCACTTCCTGTTCCGAGGTCAATTTCGTATACTTCCTGTTCCTTTCCTCGTTCTCCTGTATGTCCTCAATGGAAAGTTCGGAGTCAAAGCTGGGGTCCGAGTAGGCCAAATGATACGCTTGTGACCAGACCTTGTTGACATCGACCTCTTTTGAATACAAAAAATCTATTTTCCCCTTGAGCTCAAAACAGAGCCAACGGACCGATCCTGTCTCATCGTTCAAAAAGGATGACATATTGGTGGATCCCACAAAGGAACATATCCGTGACAGGGTGGTGTTTTTTCTATCATACGGTAGGCGTTCATTTATAAAGGTCTTGGAAAAAAATGACTTTAGCGCATTCACATCCTTTTTGGACAGCACGGCCAGTTCGTCCAGATTGTATAAAAAATTCCGGCACAACTGAATCCTTGCATCCTTGTCATTGCTGATATCCTCGGCCATGTATTCACTGAGCTCGGGTGGGCATAGAAATCGGCACCATGTGGACTTGCCCGAGTTTTGTCCCTGATGGGAAAGCACGAAAGCCTGCTTGTTGAAATAATTGGGTTCCAGGGCACATCTAATGGCACGGACCAGCCATTTTTTGAAATGATAGTTGAAGGACTTTTTCTCATAAGTAGGCACATAGGATGCCAGCTTTAGGATATGGTCCTCTCCATCCCATATCGGGAGATTGTTGAAATACTCCTTGATGGGATTGTATTTGGGAATCCACTCCGATCGTATCAGTATCTCCAGTTTTCCGGTCGGGATATCCACACCAGCTTTAGCAAGCTCTATAATAAGGGAGTTAAGGTTCAGATATTGCCACTCCCTGGAGCCTTTAAGGGCTATCTGGAAATCATGGGAAATCTCATTGTACATGATATCATACTTGGTTCCCAAATATTCCATGGTGTAATCATATACCGTTTTCTTCTTTGAATCCTTGACAAAGTACAAGTTATTATCATCCTTAGCCGAAACCATTACCTTCGATTTTAGAATGAGGGCCGTTATGCTTCTCATTGATTTCATCTTGGGACACCCGACTATTTTGAAGAAGCCAATCATTGAGCTTCTTCCTTTCAAAGAATATCATTTTTCCATTAGGCTTGGAATGCGGAATATTTCCCCTAGCGGTCAGCTTGTACAAATAACTTCTGGAAATCCCGGTATAGTCACAGGTCTCCTCAAAGGTTAGCACTTCTTTGTTGGCTATCATGAGCCGTTCCAAACGATCTAATCGTTCTAGTATCAATAAATTGTTCATTTGCTTCTTTTTAAGATTAAAAAATGAACAAAAGCACTTTTGTTTTCTATTGCAGAATTCTTGGAATAAAAGTAGAAACAAAAGGGAGAAGGTATTAACCAATACTAGAATTAGTTATTCACATAAATTTGACAAACAGATAGTTAATTAATTTTATTCAAATACTGTCAAATTTAATTTGACAAATTTTATATGTTTTCAAATGGCTCCATTTGAGGTTAATGGATTTTTTGGGAATATTGTAAGGATTCGAGTTATTAACAATCAAAAATTAGTTGCAGCAAAATTAAGAATCAGGATTTAGTCTAATTTTGGTTTCTGTACATACTGTAGAAGGATTTTAATATCGTAGTTAAATAGATGGTCTATTTAAAATTTTGATTGAGTTACCTGGCATTGCTCAATTTGAAATTTTGTCCTTTTGAAGCTCATTAATTTATTTTAACTCTTATTGTACCCATTTGGTATCTTAAAAGTGCATAATCGTTAAATTATTGTTAAAAAGGTGTCCCTTTCGGTGTCAGTACAAATTCCCCACCCTTTACAACCCCTGAAAACAGTGGTTTTTTCAAATTAAAGAAGACCCTCTTCACCCCCAAAAGAAAAGATTGTCGGGTTATTGTCTCAACCCCCCATTCCCTAAACCCACCTCTCCAATTTTAAAACATCAACAACAAAAATCCGCGGAATTGACTATCTTTTGTCCCAAATAAATGATTTGCTTAAACAAACTAATATGGCATTCAAAATAAACCAACCAAAAACCTTAACAAAGAGTATCTTAACACTCACAAATCTTGTTTTTTGCCTAACCTTACTCATCGGGTGCAAATCCGAGGTCAAAGACGAAAAACCCAAAAAACCCAACATAGTATTCATTATGTCGGATGACCATGCGTATCAGGCCATTTCTGCGTATGACAACAGTTTGATAGAAACTCCCAATATTGATAGAATTGCCGAAATGGGCATGTTGTTCACCAATGCCGGTGTTACCAACTCTATTTGTGCCCCATCCAGAGCAACAATTCTAACGGGAAAACACTCTCATGTGAACGGCAAAGTGGATAATGTTTCTCCTTTCGACACCACCAACGTTACCTTTCCACAACTGTTACAGAAAGCAGGGTATCAAACGGCCATGTTCGGAAAGTTACACTTTGGCAACAACCCCAAAGGGTTTGACCAGTTTAAAATATTACCAGGACAAGGTGCTTACTACAACCCTGATTTTATTACCAAAAATGAAGGGGAAATAAATGTTAAAGGTTATGTAACCGACATAGTTACGGACATGACCCTCGATTGGCTGGACAACGAACGCCAAGCCGATAAACCCTTTATGCTGATGTACCTCCATAAAGCCCCGCACCGCTCTTGGTTTATGGCGGAAAGACACATGCAAGAGTACACTCAAAAAACCTTTAAAGAACCCGCAACCTTGTTTGATGACCATGAAGAGATGCCAGCCGCCAAGGTAGCCCAAATGAAAATTGATGGCAATATGGGCTGGGCCAACGATAGCAAACTATACCCCGAAGTTATGGATCAATTAGGTTTGGAAGAAGTAATTGGTTTTGACAAACTCAGGTTCGAAAATGCTTTAGGAAGAATGGATTCCTCCCAAAGAGCCAATTTTGATGCAGCCTACGAAAAAGTAGCCAAAGAATTTGTAGAAGAATACCCTAGCATGTCGGATGAAGACCTTGCCAAATGGCGTTACCAACGCTATATGCAAGATTACCTTGGCACCATAAAATCAGTTGATGAGAATGTTGGCCGTGTTTTGGATTATCTAGAAGCCAATGATATGATGGAAAATACCATTATTGTGTACACCTCGGACCAAGGATTTTATTTAGGGGAGCATGGTTGGTTCGATAAAAGATTTGTTTACGACGAAAGTTTAAAAACACCCCTATTGGTCTCATGGCCAGATAGGATTAAACCAGGGAGTGTATCTGATGAACTTGTTCAAAACTTGGATTTTGCACAAACATTTCTCGATGTAGCAGGAGCCCCTCAGCCCAGCGATATGCAGGGGAAAAGTTTAGTTCCCGTACTAACCGGCGATTTGGACAATTGGGAAAGAGACGCTGTATATTATCATTATTACGAGCATCCTTCGGAACATAATGTAAACAGACATTATGCAGTCATTACAAAAGATTACAAATTGATACACTACTATTTTGACCTTGATTATTGGGAGTTGATCGACAGAAAAAAAGACCCTCTGGAACAACATAATTATTACGGTGACCCAGCCTATGCCGAAATTCAAAAGGACTTGCACCAAAAGCTTGATGACTTGCGAGAACAATACGGTGATTCCACAGCATTGAGCCAACAATACATCGATAAATTTATGCCGCTTGCAAAAGAAGGCAAAGTATATGGGGTTGAAGATGATATTTTGGAACCCATTATTGAGAAATGGGAAAGTTCAAAGGAGAAAAACTAATGCCAATACAAAGCGTTGGAGAATTTATTTTCATACCTTTTCAACCTTAACTGAATCAAACCTTAAAAAATCATGCACATAAAACCGTTAGGAACAATCTTCCTTCTTGGATTGCTCTTTGTCGTTTCCTGTCAAAAAAAATCATCAAAACCAACCGAAACCCCTATTACCATTGAGTTGGATTCATCTTACCTAAATCAAAAAGTTGCCGAATCCAAAAATATGGGGTCTGTACAATTGGCCGAAGGCCTTCAACTTAACCTATGGGCTCCCGATACCCTTGCCCCCGACCCTATCGCTATGGATATCGATGCTCAAGGTCGTATCTTTTTTACCCGTACCAACCGTCAAAAAAACTCAGAATTTGATATTCGTGGTTATAGGCACTGGATGACCGCTTCCAACAGTTTTGAAACCGTAACCGACCGAAAGGCATTTTTGCACGAAACCTTTGCTCCCGAAAAAAGTGAAGAAAATTCATGGCTGGCCGACCTCAACAACGATGGCAGTCACGATTGGAGGGACTTAGCTATAGAAGAGGAAGAAGTATGGCGCTTGGAAGATACCAACAACGATGGGCTTGCCGAGAAAGCAACCCGGGTAGTACACGATTTCCACACCGAAGTAACCGATGTAGCCAACGCTTTGGCCGTAGATGGTGAAAACTTGTTCGTAGGGGTCGCCCCAGATATGTGGCGTATGGAAGATACCAACGGCGACGAAGTATTTGACACCAAAACCTCCCTAGCTACTGGGTTTGGCGTTCATATTGGATTTGGAGGGCACGGAATGTCAGGTGCCGTTATGGGACCCGATGGCAAACTCTATTGGGGCATCGGTGACATTGGAGCCAACATTACCGACAAAGAGGGGAATCGGTATCCCTATTCCAATCAAGGCGTTATTGTACGCAGCAATCCCGATGGATCGGATTTTGAGGTTTTTGCCCATGGTCTTCGTAACACCCATGAGTTTGTTTTTGACAAGTATGGCAATATTATTTCTTCTGATAATGATGGAGATCACCAAGGTGAAAGTGAGCGTTTGGTTCATATTGTTGAAGGTTCCGATGCGGGATGGCGTTCCAACTGGCAATATGGAAAATATACCGACCCAAAAAACAACGACTATAAGGTTTGGATGGACGAAAAATTATACCTCCCCAGATGGGATGGGCAAGCTGCCCATATCATCCCTCCTATCATGAATTACCACAACGGCCCTACGGGAATGTTATTTAACCCTGGGACTGCTTTGGGTTCGGACTGGGTGGATAAATTCTTTTTGGTCGAATTTGTGGGCGACCCATCGCTATCGCATATTTGGTCTTTTGACCTTAAACCAAAAGGAGCCTCCTTCGAGCTCGATTCCGAAGTGGACATGTTGAGCGGCATTTTGCCTACCGCCATAAAATTCGGTCCCGATGGAGCCCTTTACCTTGCCGATTGGATCAACGGTTGGAACACTAAAAATTCAGGTCGGGTTTGGAAACTGGACGTAACCGATTCAGAAAACGATTTGGCCGATGAACGTGCCGAAACCCAAAAATGGATGACCACGGACTTTGAAGGTTTGGATAATGATGAACTGGTTGAATTATTGCGCTATCCTGATATGCGTATTCGTCAAAAAGCACAATTTGAATTGGCCAAAAGCACTTTTTGGGGCCATCGTAAATTAAAACAGGTAGTGCAAGAAGACGATAATCAATTAGCCAGAATCCATGCAATCTGGGGAATAGGTCAACAAGCTGGAAAAGATACCGATAAAGCTGACCTTTTAGTGGAACTTTTAAATGATGAAGATCCAGAAATCGTAGCACAAAGTTTAAAGGTTTTAGGAGATGTTCGTCATTCCGAAGGAAGCGATAAAATGATAGCGCTACTCGATTCAGAAAACCCTCGGGTACAATTTTTTGCCGCCCAGGCATTGGGGCGAATCAAAACTGAAAATGCCGTGCAACCCCTATTGGACATGTTGGCAGAAAATGCCGATGAAGATGTCTATCTGCGTCATGCTGGTGTTTTGGCTCTATCCAGAATCGGAAAATACCAACCTTTGGTCGAGATGGCCAATAGCAATAACCGTTCCTTGAAAATCGCTTCGGTTTTGGCTCTTCGCCAAATGAAACGCCCAGAAGTAGCTATATTCCTGAAGGATAGTGATGAATTTATTGTTACCGAAGCAGCTCGTGCCATCAATGATGACAAGGGTATTGAAAAAGCGCTTGCAGATTTGGCCGCACTGTTGGAAAATCCAAAATACAGTTCCGAACCGCTTATGCGCCGTGTCATCAACGCCGCGCTTCGAGTGGGTGGCGAAAAGCAACTGGATAATTTGATCGATTATGCCAAAAACGAAAATGCCCCTTCGGAATTACGCGGTGAGGCCTTGGCCGCACTGAGCACATGGTCTTCTCCATCGGTAATGGACCGTGTGGACGGGTATCATTTGGGAGCAAAAGAAAGACCTTTGGAGCCCATTCAAAATAAAGTAACGGGAAGTATGTCAGATTTTTTGTCTGATGAAAGCCCAGAGGTATTGGTAGGGGCACTAAAACTATTGTCCGCCTTGCATTTAAAAGGGCATGAAGACCGGTTGGTTCAGCTCCTACGCACCCATGCTTCGCCTGAAGCTAGGGCTGAAGCGTTAACCGCATTGGGCAATACAGCTTATGAACAGTTGGCACGAGCAATGCGCATGGGCATGAGTGATGAAAACGCACAAGTAAGACGAACCGCCGTGACTTTGATAGGTGAACTTTCGTTGACAAAAGAAGAATTACCAAGCATTGTAAACCCCATATTCAGCAAAGGTGGTGTTGGTGAGCAACAAGCACTTTTGGAAGTCTTGGCAGAGATGCCCGTGGAAAAAAGCGAAGTAGTGCTTTCCGACTTGTTGAATCAGGCTGCTCGTGGTGGTATTGATGAAGCCGTTATGCTCGATTTGATAGAAGCTGCCTCCGACAACAACTCCGAGATGCTTAAAAACGAACTTGCCTCATTAAAAAGTCAAGGCTATGGTACCGATGCCTACGTAGAAACCTTATATGGTGGCAATTGGTGGGCCGGTCGAAATGTTTTTATAAGTAACCCAACGGCCCAATGTGTTCGCTGTCATGCAGTGAAAGGCTCAGGCGGCCAAGTAGGCCCTCCCATGGACGATATTGGCAACAGATTGACCCGTGAGCAAATCCTGGAATCTTTGATCGAGCCTTCCAAGCGAATTGCTCCAGGTTACGGAAGCGTAGTATTGGCCTTGACCAACGGACAAGAGGTTACAGGACTATTGGTAGAAGAGAACGAGGAGGGATTGATTCTCCGCACTTCTGATGCCGAACCTTTAGAAGTGGCCCACTCTCGAATTCAAAAGAGAAGAAATTTGCCGTCGGGCATGCCTGCCATGGGCAAGATGATCAGCAAACGTGAACTACGCGATTTAATAGAATATTTAAGCAATTTGAAAGCAGAGGAATAGTATATACCGGAAAAATAATGAAGAGGTCTATTATGTCGATTTTCGTCATAATAGACCTCTTTTGTTTAGGTCAGTAAAATCCACAAAAATTTATTGCTTTTCATTTTTTTAAAAAACATTGCTCAAGGCATTGCTCATTTTTGCCCAGCCAGAAGCATTTTTGCGCAGTTTTGGTTTAGCTTGTTCAATATGGATAAATCTTCCTGTTGTACTGCTAGCTGAAGTGCTACATGGGTCAGGGGAGCTATTGATAAACCTTCCTTGCGTATTGGTAAAGCCCCTTAATCGAGTCCAATCCGTATCAATATGGGCAATTTTAAAAGTCAATGTATTATCCTCATCCAAAAGAGCATCCTTGATCAAGGAGGCATAATCTGTATCTGGGGTTTCCGTGGTTCCATTGCTCATTATAACATCGGGGTCTCCATAATCCTTGCCAAAACCATGTAATTGTACAAATACCGTATTCGGTAAAGTTGTAGCTATAACCTCTGTCGTTTCTTGAAAAGCGGAATTGGTATTATGTGCCATGTCAGAAATACGGTAGGCCCCATTTGACCCACAAGCGGAAGTTGTTCCGGAACATTCCGATCTATCGGTGCTATTGCACCTGTGCGTACCACTTAAAAGAAGTGCTTTGGCCACATTGTTCCTAAAGGAATATACGGCCTCAAAACCCGTATTGGTATCGTACTTAATGTGGGGAGCCATCAATACCAAATCTTCCTTGTTAGGTGTTTTGCTGAAAACATAGATGCCCCAATGATTGGATTGCGAACTGTGTTCGGCCAATACATAGAACACTTGGTTTGGTGATAAAGTGGTATCTGTAAATTCCGTAATCTGATAATTGAAATCAACAGCTTTGGAAACAGCATCTGAAATATTGTCGCTCAACAGATCGTCAATGACCTGATTCCATTTTTCCAAATCATTTTGGGTGGGTACCCTATAAGTGTTTTCGCCGCTGCCCGGTACATTATTTATCAAATTTTGCAGGTACGTATCAATATTTCCCGATGCATATTGTAGTTCGGCCTCAATTGCACTGACCGTAGTTACTTTTAAAACTTCACTTAGCGTAGATTCGTTACCAGCGGCATCGGTTGCCAATACCTGATACTCGTACATCTTACCAGGCTCTAAATTGTTCAACACGTAAGATGTTTGACCGGAACTTGCCAAATAACTACCATTTTGGTAAAGGGAATAATTTTTAACCCCTACATTATCGGAAGCAGCACCCCAGTTCAATTCCACCGAGGTCTGTGTTATATTATCGGCCGTTAAGCCTGTAGGGGGCGATGGAGCTTGTACATCCGTTTCTGCTGAGGTATCGTCGTTGTTGCCCTCACTTGAAGAGCAAGCTACAAATAACATCAAAACCATGATGATGATTTCCTTTCCGAAGGAAAGACCTGTTATAAAATTTATAGTTTTCATTTTTGTTTTTTTTTTGGAAGTAACCATTGATTTTTCACCAATGAATTTTTTGATTTCCTCGGCTACTTTTTCAACATTCTTCCGTTTAGTTTTTCTGTGAATTCACCTTCCTCTATGGACAGTTTTCCATTTATGATGCTATAGATCAATCCTTCCGCGAATTGAAAGGCATCCAAATAGTTTGCCCTATCAGTAAAAGTATTTGGGTCAAATATTATGATATCGGCATAATGGCCTTCTTTGAGAACTCCTCGTTTTGAAAGTTTTAGGATCTTGGCTGTTTTTGAACTGCTCTGGTTAATAAAAGAGGCAAAATCCAGGACATTCCTTTCTTTAACAAACTCGCGATATTTATAAGGAAAGGTGCCATACTTTCTGGGATGTCCCGATCCACCGTCCGAACCTGTTACCACCCATGGCCGGACCATAAAGTTTTCAATATCGTACGGGTTCATGTTGAACGAGGCTATTTTAATGTAACCCTGTTTTAAAATATCAAAAACAGCTTCTTCGGGCTTTTTTTCCAAATCTTGGGCTATTTCTAACAGATTTTTCCCCTGAAGCAAAGTGTCCGGTGCTTGTATAACCAGTAATTTCTCCGGTCCTCCCCTTCTTGCAATATTGGTCTGGGTCTGTTTCAGAATCTGTTTTCTCAGCTCAGCATCTTGAAAACGTATGAACAAGGAGTCTGTTCCCCCACTTTCTGCCCATCTTGGAACTACCGCTGCTTTTAAACTGGTTGCAGAAGCATCATAAGGGTATTGATTGGCTGTAACATGAATTCCTTTGTCCTGTGCTTCTTCAACAATTTTGATGATGGAATCGCTTTGTTTCCAAACATCTACCCCCAAACATTTGATATGGGAAATGTGTACGGGAATATTTGCCCTTTCCCCTATTTCGATGGTTTCCTGCACTGCTGGTATCAATCCAATGGAATAGGTGCTTTCATCTCTCATGTGGGTGTCATAGATGCCATTGTTCTTGGCCACGACCCCTGCCAATGCCACAACTTCGTTGGTTGTTGCATAGCTTCCCGGTGCATAGAACAGTCCGGTGGACATGCCAAATGCTCCCGCATCCAGTTCTTGCTGCATGAGTTGCTGCATTTGGGCAAGTTCTTCTTTAGAAGCTTTGCGATCACTTTCCCCCATTACTTGTTTTCTAATGGTTCCATGGCCCACCAAGGCGACTACATTGGTGCCCACACCTAGTTCTTGGCACTTGTCCCGGTATTCTGCCAAAGGATAGGGGCTGCTTCCGTCGTTGCCCACGGTTACCGTGGTTACTCCTTGAAAAAGAAAGGGTTTGTTATGCGAGTGTTTGGAATTGTCCAAATCGTTAGTGGCATGTGTATGCGGATCAATAAAACCGGGGGACACAATAAGTCCTTTCGCATCTATTGTTTTGGTGGCGACCACCTCTTTATCATTTTGATCACCTACCCAAACAATTGTATCGCCTTTTATGGCTATGGAAAGTGATTGGGGCATTGTTTCTACCCCGTCGTAGACTTCGCCGTTTACAATCAAAATATCCGCTTCTATTTTGCTTTTGCCGTTACATGCCGCCAAAAGGGCAACAAGTACAAATAGTCCTATAATCTTTCTTTCCATAATGATATTTTTCTTTATTGAATGTCAACCCCAAAAAATGGGGTTGACATTTTTAATGCACATGAGAACAAAGTTATTCCCAAAGATCAATCAAAAAATGGCATTAATCTTCAGATTCGTATATAATCACATTGTCAATATCAAAAGACTCCGGGGTTGCCCCAGATTGTATTTGAATCACCAACTGATAGGAACGGACTCCTTTTAGATAACCACTATTGATTTCATACCACTGACCAGCTACAGCTTCAACATCATCACTAAAGATGCTAGCCAATTCAAGAACTTCTGCACCCGAATCTGTGACAATATTGGCATAGGCATGTAAGCCGTCCAATTCTTCCCAGCTGGAATCCCCAAAAAACACTTGGAAAGAAACCCCTGAGTTCTCTTGCCCTTCTGGAACCTCAACGGTATCAAAAGTGATACGGATGGCCCCATCCGCATCTTCTGAGTGGAATCCTTGGGTTCCATCTGGGTATGCTTCGTAGTCTTCCAACAGCGAGAAAACCCCAATACGCTCTGCCGAAAAGCCCAAACTGCTGCTACTTATATCGGTAATGGCTAGGTATTCCGAATCAAAACCAAGTTCATTGTCCACGCCGTTGCCCGCCGCAATAAAATCTACATAAGGAGGTGCTTCTCCATTGATCAGATCCAAGGTTTCATCGTTACTGCCATTTCTATTGTAAGGAGCGTCTTCTGCTCCAATGGGAACTTCTTCAAAAGAGGTACCTCTAATTTTTTTTCCGGCTGGCTGAAAAAAGGATATGGAAAATTCCATTGCCTGGTTCGGAAAATATAGCTTGGACCTATCCGTGGTGTCGCCCCCTTCGTTCTCATTGTTATCATTTAAGTCTGGAGAGGCACCACTATATGTCCCGTTGGGGCTTGTAACGGTTCCAACAAAAGACATTGTTGACCCCAACGCTATATCTTCCTCGGTAAGCCCCAAAGCTTCAATAACTTGGCTAATGGGCAGTTCCAAATTATAAGGAAATTGCGTAACGGTTACAATATCCTCTGCTGTAACATCTCCATAGGTAACCGAGAGGGAATAACTTATTGCATTCCCATTGGAGTCTACTAGTTGGGCGGATATTACATCGGAATCCAAGCTCAACACACTATAGCTGAGTTCCGGAGTTTCGTCGAACGATACAAACCCTCCTCTATCGGTAATATCTTCGAGCGTATTGTTCTCTTTGGAGCAACCTATCATCAATAACAGCCCCAATAAAAATGTTATGCTTTTACTTCTTTTCATAATAGAAATCTTTTGCTAATTATTTAATGAAACCATCAGGATTGGTATCCCAGAATACTTTATCGTAATTGTTCTTCTGCGTAAGGGACAAGTTCCTTTCTACCTCTAATCTTGAATACGGGAAGCTTCGAGGAAATACAGGGTCATCATCATCTATGGGTACTTGAATATTTGATGGATATCCGGTTCGCCTGTAAAAATTATAGGATTCCACAGAGTTTCCAAAAGCTGCCAAATAATACTCGGTCATAATAATGTCCAACCTTTCTTCGTCTGTGGCTGCATTGGAGTAGTTAAGCAACACCTCATCTACATAAGCATCCACATCTGCACTTGTGGCAGCATAACCGGAACTTACGCCACCAAAGGCCAATACTTTGTCCATAGAGGCCCTGATTCCTGTTTCCAACAGTTCCGCCGGATTTCCATCTGTACCCAGCGTAATGGCTGCTTCGGCCCTCAAGAAACTAACGTAAGATGAGGTAAGCAAAGGCAAAATACCTGCTCCTCCCAAATTATTGGTTGTGCTGGGAGCATCTACAAATTGATCTTCATCAAAAGTTCCACCTCCTGGATAAATACCATATACGGTTCTTAGAAGATTATCTCCTCTGCCTACGCGGCTTTCCCCGTGGTCGTACCCCCAATATTGGTCACCTACGTAACAATAATCTACATCTGGATCACCTTGACAGGGCAAGTAAGGGGGGCCACTAAAAGGGTCTTCGTTGGATTGCCTGTATAGATAATAACGTATGCGGGGATCAGGATTACTCTTAGATTCCTTGAGCATATTCATAAAGTAGTTACCTATGTACTGGTCAACCCCACTTACATAGGCTCTTTGAAAATATAAGTGTCTACTTTCGGGCTCTTGTACTGTACTGTAGGTATATTGAAAGTCCTCGTCTTGGGTATCGATTAGGTTTTGGGACAACAGCGCATTGATCTCGCCCTGAATATCCGATACTCCTATATCTGCACTTGCCAATCTTGCCTGTACGAGGATTCTCAATTTAAAGGAATTTGCAAAGGCAATCCATTTGTCCTTATCGCTGCCATAAAACAGGTCTGTGGAAAAATCGAAATTGGCTTCGTTGATTTCGGCAATGGCCTCATCAATATCGCTCAACACCATTTGATATAGTGCTGCACCTCCATCCAGCTCGGGATTGGGGTACTCTGCATTGTTCACGGCCTGGGAATAGGGAATAGCCCCTAGATAGTCGACCATGGTAACGGTTAGGTATCCCATTAAAAGTTTGGCAATACCACTATGGAAGAGCAAGGTTTCATCCTCTTCTGCCAGTGTTACAATGGTTCTTACGTTGTTCAATGCTTCGTAGTAGGTATCCCATTCTTTACTTGTACCCCCATCCATTACACTTGTAGGGACAACATCCCCATACGTATCCGTCATGGCTTCGTAACGCATAATATCGTCTGTGTTGATGATCATCCAAGTCATATAGTGTTGAAAAAGGTATTGTACCTCGTTGAGCATATATTCAGGATCTGCACTATCGGGTGTTAGATAGTTGGGGTTTTCCTGTAGGTCAAAATCTGAGACTTCACAACCCAAAAAGAGTAGTAAAGCCAGCGTGCTTATACTAAAGTATTTTACTATTTTTTGCATTTTGTTTCTTTTTAGGTAGGATTAAAATGTTGCCGATATTCCTAAAGCGATCCTTCTTGTTGAGGGAACTGTACTATCCCCTTCGAGACCATCACTTTCGGGGTCGTAATTGGTATACTTGGGAAAATTTGGTGCTTTGTACCATAGGTTTCTTCCCGAAAGGGTAAAATCAATTCTTTGAAATGGTAGGGCCTGCCCTTTTTTCTTTGTTAAGGTATATCCCAAGGAAACCTCCCTTATACGAAAAATAGAAGTATCCCACATGGCCAGATCGTTGGCATTGTAGTAATTGGAGTAAGAGATTCTACCCGGGTTCATTTGAAATGTATTGGGTATTTGGTCTCCGTTGGAATCCAATAGCGGCTCTCCCGTAGCATCATCTGCCAAATATCCGGGTATTACAAAAGCACCATCCCTATCCTCGGTATCTTTTGTTACCCCACGCTGTAACATATTGCTTACGGCTGTTGAATATATTTCGCCTCCATGTCTGTACTCAATTTGGGCGGACAGCCTAAAGCCTTTGTAGCTAAAGGAATTTATATTGGTGAGTCGCCAATCGGCATTGGGATCCCCAATAACCTTATTGTCCAAACCAACATCGGTACTGGTGATCACCTCGCCCACCCTGGTACTGGAGCCATTTCCGCTGATCAAAAGGTTTCCATTATCATCGCGAAGGGCATAATCTCCCATAATAACTCCAAAGGGCTGACCCTCTACAGCATATCTGTCTTCTATAAGGTTGATATTTGCTCCCGTATCTGTTGTTTTAACTACCAATGACTCATCTGCCGTGAATATGTTTCGGAAGTTCCATTGGAAGTTTTCGTTCTTTATCAGGTCAATCCCCAAGTCCACTTCAATTCCTTTGTTATCAACCCTACCCAGGTTAATGAACTGTGTATCAAACCCTGACGAGCCAGCTAAAGGAGAGGCTACAATCTGGTCTTCGGAGATTCTCTTATAAATAGAGGTCTCCAATGTTAATCTATTGTTGAACATATTGGTTTCCAGGCCTATCTCAAATTCCTTATGAAGCTCCGGGGCCAAATCTGGGTTGGCATATCTGGTACTATACCTGTTGGTTACAGGATATGAACCATCTGCCGCCGCAAACCTGAGGTTATCAATAATTAATGTGCTTCTGGTCCTATATGGGTTGGGATAACCGGAAGATGTTGCGTAGGCTCCTCTAATTTTAAGATAGTTGACTACATTTCCTCCAAAATCAAAAGCAGAAGTAGGAACAAAGGATACCGAAGCACCTGGATAAAACAAAGATTGATTATCCCTTTCTACGGTACTTCCCCAATCGTTTCTTCCAGAAAGTGTTGCATACAGATAGCGTTTGTACGCAAACTGAAACTGTCCGAACACACCGGCTATGTTTTCATCTTCACTAGTATAATCCGACTCGGTAATCGTATAGTTACTGGGCCTTAAAAAACCATAAACAACCTGTCCATCAGAATCAGATGATCTACTTTGGTATCGGGTAATTCTGGAGTTTGCCCCAATCTGAGCCTCCAAATTCAGGTCTTCGGTAATGTTTTTGTTGAAACCAAGAATCATGGTCTGGTTAACGTCCACGTCCCTGTTGCTATCCAAACGCAAGTATCCAATTTTAAAGGTATTGTCATCATACCCTCCCTTATTGGAATATTCAAAACCACTGAAATGCCTACTATCATAACCGGCCCTATAGATCAGGTTAAAATCATCGTTCAATTTATAATTGGCATTGACCGTACCGTAGACGTGTTCGACAATATCATTGATTCCGGTATTGTGCAACATCCATAGCGGATTGGTATCATTTCTGTAGTAAACAGACTCCCCTGTCAATGGGTTTTGATAGGGAAGTTCGGTCAAATCAATCCATCTAGGTTGATAATAAACAACGTTGAAGATACTTTCCCCATAGACTGTGTTTACTTTTCGTGAAGAATAGTTGAGCGTGGCGGACAGATCTAACCTATCGGAAACCTGTGCCCGGCCTCCAACGCTTATATTGAATCTTTTTAGGTCGTTGTGCTCAATAATACCTTTTTCATCCGTATACCCTGCCGAGATGTTAAATCCAACCTTTTCTTGTGAAGTGGCAACTGTTAGCGAGTGGGTTGTACCCACACCTGTTCTGAATATGTTCCTAACATTATTCGGTTTTGCGGCTATGTTCAGCGTTGCACCTTCATATTTCGGGAAAATATCGCTCAATGGGGCATATGGGTGGGCCACTTCGCCTATATCCGAAAAGGCCGGTCCCCAATTGGATAAGAAGGTTGGCTGAAATTCCCCTTCCCCACCATTGGAGTAAGTGTTTTGAAATTTGGGCAACTGGGATACGGTATTGGTATACACCGTGGTCGAATATGTGGCCGTGGTTTCGGCTTCTCCCACTTTGGCCGAGCCACTTTTGGTCTGGATCAAGATAACCCCGTTCCTACCCTCACTACCATAAAGTACCGATGCATTAAATCCTTTTAAGATGCTCATACTCTCAATATCATTTGGGTTGATGTCCCGTAGCAATCCATTGAAAGGAACATCGTTTACCACTATCAAGGGATTATTGGAACCGGTAATCGATACATTCCCGCGTATTCTGATCGGTGAGTCCGAACCGGTCTGCCCATCGGCGGGAGTTATTACAACACCGGCAATTTTTCCCTGTAAGGTTCGTGCCAAATCCGCCTCTGGACGTTGCTCTACCTCTTCGGACTTTATCTGGGAAATTGCGTACCCCAAGGCTTTTTTGGATTTTTTTATGCCCTGAGCGGTAATCACAACCTCTTGCAGTGCCTGTGCCGTTTCTTTCAGCACAACATTTATGGTTGTTTGATCGCCTACCTTAACATCCTTGGATTCAAAACCCATGTGGGTAAATTGAAGTACATTTTCCGGATAAGGTACAGTTATGCTGTACTTACCGTCAAAATCGGTCGTGGTCCCTTTATTGGTGCCCTTTATTAATATTACCGCGTTCACCAATGGAAAACCCGACTCATCGCTCACCGTACCCGAAACCTCAATCTGGGTTTGGCGGTTTCTGGGAGAATTTTTTTTGACCATTATGGTATTGTCCGTGGTCAGAACAACATTCAAGTTCCCGGGCTCCAAACTTTTTTTGAGCAGTCTGTTGGTACTAATCCTTCCCTTTTTTACAGGAATGGTCGGGTAATCATCGAACATGCCCACCTCGTAAATAAAGCTGTAATCGGTCTGACTCATTATTAAGTCAAAAACCTCATCCACCGTCATGGCCTTATCGAACTCTATTTTAATACTGGAATTCTGTGAAACGAGGTCGTTCGGGGTGAAGCTAAATACAGTTAGACAACATAAAAAAATAAATGTTCTCATAAGTAGTAGAAGAAGCTGGTTCCTGATCAGAAATCCAACTTTCGTTAGTTTAGTTTTCATAAATTTGATTGTTATTAGTTAGTTTCTAAACAATTAATTAATAATGGTACAAAGGGGATGGTGTCATTTAACTTTGGCGAGTATGGCCCATCCCCGTTTTTTTTAGTTTTGTCTCTTCATTGGCAAACTTTGTTTTTTTGAGTTATTGCTGGCATTTTATTTTAGTATGACGGTTTTGTTCTTTATTTCATAGCTATCCAAAGAGCTGGACATGATTACTGACAACACATCTTCAATACTTTGATTTTTTCTCAACACCCCTTTGAACTTTTTGTTTTCCAAGGATTTTTTTTCAAAAACCACTTCCATGTCATACCACCTGGAAAGTGTTTTCATAATATCCTTCAATGGTTTTTTCTTGAAGCTAAAAACACCTCTTTTCCATGATGTCTCGGAAAAAACATCTACTTCCGATACGGCGATGGCTCCAGTTTTTGTGTTGAGCCTTGATTGCTCTCCGGGCACAATTCCCAAGGTTTGCTCTTCATGTTTTACCGCTACTTTCCCTTCCACCAAGGTGGTAAGCACGTCCGGCTCGTCCTTATAAGCCTTTATATTGAATTGTGTCCCCAAAACTTGTATTTCCTGTTTCTCATAGTACACTTTAAAGTCCGCTCCTTGGTGCTCGGTACTCGATGAAACATCAAAATAGGCCTCTCCATAAACCAAATGAACCGCCCGGCTCTCTCCTTCCACGAAATTGACCGGGTACTTTAATTTGGACTCGGAGTTTAACCAAACAACGGTTCCGTCCGAAAGGGTAAGCGAAAATTGCCCTCCTCTTGGGACAGTTAGATAATTGTATTGAACTGCTTTTGTGCTGTTTTCTTTGGGGGAGTAGACTATTTGGTCTTCTTTCGCGCTTAAATTCTGTGTTTTGTAGTTGGCGTCCTTGCCAAGGGTTACATTCTCTCCATCCTCTAGAGTTAGAACTGCTGTGTTTTGCCCAGGTTCTATTTCATTGTTTACAATTATAGGCGTGGTCGGCCCTTCTGGGATAAACACTTTATCCTTGAAAATATATGCTGCCACTATCAAACCAGCAATCACAGCAGCATATTTTAAAATTGTCCGATACTTGTGCCTATTTCCTGTTTTTTTGATTTGATCAAACAATTCATCATTATGCGCAAAGGTCTTTTTAGCATTTACATAATGGTTGATCTCAACAAAATCATTGAAATATTTGAGGTTTTCCTCAGATTTTAGCCAATCCAACAATTCTTCGGACTCTTCCTCCGAAATTCTATTTTCAATTAATTTTAGAAGTAATTTATCAACCTTAGTTTGATTCATATTTAATAATTATTTAATCTTATGACGCGGGAAGCTTTTGATACCCCCCTTCAAAAATCAAAAAGTTTTATTTTTTTATCACTTTTTTAAAAAACACCCTCTTTTTGAAGCATAAAAATGAAATATTCATAATAAATTCCTTAAAAAGCGGAGATAAAAAAATCTTTGAACGCCTCTATTCGGATTACTACCAGAAATTATGTGCCTTTCTGCTCAACTATTGTCAAAATCGGGCAATTATTGAAGATGTAGTGCAAGATGTGTTCTTAAATCTTTGGATGAAACGCAAGGGCATTCACATAAAAACATCCTTAAATGCTTTTTTGTACAGGGCGGCATATAATAGATTAATGGACAAGTACAGGCACTTGAGGCTCAATAACGACATGCTGTCCGCTTACTACCATACTGCCGTAATGCTTGCTGCCAACGTCGACTCCGAGACATCCAAAAAAAGGGCCAAGCTATTGGAAAATTGCATGGAAGAACTGCCAGAAAGATGCAAAGAAGTTTTTCACGGTAGTAAAATTCAAGGATTGAGCTACAAAGAACTTTCAGAGCGGTTCCAAATCTCCATAAAAACAGTGGAAGGGCATATATCCAGAGCATATAGAATCCTAAAGGAATGCATGCAATTGTAGAAATTTAAATAAGCGCACACTCCCTAAAACCTTCCTTTATTTTATAATAATTTAATACAAACGCTTCTCCTTTTCCCAAGAACCATCAGTATCTTTAAGATTGTTCAGTTGTTAACCTTAAAATACTTGAAATATGAAAAAAATTCTTTTCCTAACAGGCGATTTTGCTGAAGACTATGAAACTATGGTCCCTTTTCAAATGCTCTTGATGGTGGGCTACGAAGTACATGCCGTATGCCCCGACAAGAAAAAGGGCGACACCATTAAAACCGCCATCCACGATTTTGAAGGCGACCAGACCTATACCGAAAAACCTGGTCATAATTTCGCGCTCAACTACAGTTTTTCCGATGTCGACCCATCTGACTACGCAGGATTGGTCATTGCAGGCGGACGTGCTCCAGAGTACCTTCGCTTGAACCAGAAAGTATTGGAAATAACAAAGCACTTTTTTGATGAAAACAAGCCTGTAGCCGCTGTTTGCCATGGCATACAAATACTTACCGCAGCAGGAGTGGTAAAAGGCCGAAAACTTACCGCTTATCCAGCAGTTGGACCAGAAGTAACCATTGCAGGCGGCGAATACCAAGACATTCCGGTGGATGGCGCTTATGTAGATGGCAACTTGGTAACATCCCCTGCATGGCCTGCGCACCCAGCCTTTATCCGTGAATTCTTAAAAGTGATGGGAGCCAAAATATCCATCTAATTCAATCCAAAAAATGATTTTAAACAGGATAGTATTGCCACATTTTAATGTTTTAGCTGTACTATCCTTTTTTTTACCCCCATGGTATTAATCAAACGTTCTATTGAACGGTTTCTCTATTTTTTTTATTGAACTTGGCCTATATGAAAAGGAACAAATGGCATCGGTTGAAAATTTAACCTAAAATTATGTTCCGTCGTTTGACGTTTCACTCCATTTTGCCCGTAATTCACTCCAAAATGGCAAAAAGACCATCATTTTTACCAGTTCCATGTTTTCTTTGCCAACAAATTAATCTAATTATCCTAAAATAGATTTAAAATCATTAGTCATCAATCAACTATGAAAAAGAAAATACTAACCTACTTACTCCTCTCGCTTGGTTTTACGGTTATGGCACAGGAAAAATATACCATCCGCGGCACCGTAAAAGACAACGAGAATGGAGAAACCCTTATTGGAGCCTCCGTTTATTTGCAGGGCACGGAATACGGGACCATAACCAACGAATACGGATTTTACTCGCTCACCGCTCCAGCAGGCACCTACACTCTGTCCATTACTTATATTGGCTTTGAGGGAACCACGCAAGAAATCACATTAAATAGTGACCAAACTTTAGATTTGGAACTCTCCCAAAATGCAACTGCCTTGGATGAGATTGTTGTGTCGGCTGACGATACCGAAAAAATAAACCTCAAAACACCCCAAATGGGCGTAGCCCAACTAAAAACCCAGACCATTAAGGAAATACCTGCCGTATTGGGCGAGGTGGATGTGATCAAATCCATACAAATGCTTCCCGGCGTGTCCAATAACGGCGAAGGCAGTACAGGTTTTCATGTTCGGGGCGGAGCTGCGGACCAAAATTTGGTGCTGTTGGATGAGGCCATCATCTACAATACCTCTCACTTTTTTGGTTTTTTCTCGGTGTTCAATGCGGATGCCATCAAAGATGTAAAATTGTACAAAGGTGATATCCCTGCCGAATTTGGTGGTAGGGTTTCCTCTGTGCTGGATGTACGCCAAAAAGACGGGAACAGTAAAAACTTTGCCCTTAGCGGTGGTATCGGCATCGTTTCGAGCAGGTTAACGGCAGAAACGCCAATTTTTAACAACAAAGGTTCCGTTCTAGTTGCAGGAAGAACATCTTATGCGCATTTGTTCATGAAGTTCATTGATGATCTGAAAGATGATAAACTAGCCTTTTACGATCTTAACCTTAAAGCCAATTACGAAATCAATCAAAACAACAGAATCTATCTTTCGGGATACTTTGGGCGAGATGAATTTATTTTGGCCAACCTGATAACGAACAACTACGGGAACGCAACTGGAAACCTTAGATGGAACCATATTTTCAATGATCGGCTCTTTGCCAACCTCTCCCTGATCTATAGCCAATATGATTATAGGATCGTTTTGGATTTTATTGGCCTGGATTGGGTCGCCGATATCGAAAATTACAACCTAAAATACGGACTCAACTATTACGTAAACGACAAATTCAAGCTCAACTTTGGAATAAGCAGTATTCTGTACGACCTAAATCCTGGCGAGGTAACACCCTCCAACGAGACTTCATCCATCAACTATTTAAAGTTAGATCAAAAAAAGGCATTGGAATCTGCCGCGTACATTGGTGCCGAAAACGAAGTTACCGACAAACTTACCGTACAATACGGCCTGCGACTCAGTCATTTTTCAAGGCTGGGCGGTCAAAGCATCAATCAATACGCAAACGACCTGCCCGTGGTCTACAATGAGGAACTCGGCATTTACGAAGCTGGCGAAGTGGTCGGGGAAACATCTTACGGTAAAAACGAGAGCATTAAAACCTATGCACAGCTCGAACCCCGTTTGGCACTCTCCTATCAACTTAACGATATTTCATCCGTAAAAGCTGGTTACACCCGATCTGCGCAATACCTCCATCTATTGTCCAATACAACCGCGGTAACTCCTTTGGATGTCTGGACACCTAGCGGCTCTTTCATCAAACCGCAACTGTCCAACCAATACTCCATGGGCTACTACAGGACTTTTAACGACCAAAAGTACAGTCTGGAAGTAGAAACGTATTACAAAAGCATTGACAACCGTATTGATTATATTGATGGCTCCAACCTCATTGGAAACAATACCATTGAAACTGAAATCCTTAACGGTGAAGCCCGTTCCTACGGAATGGAACTGTTGTTACGAAAAAACACGGGCAAATTAACAGGATGGCTGGGTTATACCTTATCCAAATCTGAACAGCGCACACTGGGCGGCCGTGCAGGAGGATTGGGCATCAACGACGGGAATTGGTACAACGCCCCATATGACCGTACCCACGATATTTCTTTGACCGCAACCTATAAATTCAATGAAAAGTGGAAGTTGAGTTCCAATTTTGTGTTCCAAACAGGGCGCCCCGTTACCTACCCCAACGGACAATATGAATACGAAGACCTATCCATAGCAAGCTATTCCAACAGAAATGCAGATAGATTACCTGCCTATCACCGATTGGATGTATCAGCCATTTACACACCC
This sequence comes from Flagellimonas sp. L-11, assembly GCF_056857735.1. Classification (NCBI taxonomy): domain Bacteria; kingdom Pseudomonadati; phylum Bacteroidota; class Flavobacteriia; order Flavobacteriales; family Flavobacteriaceae; genus Flagellimonas; species Flagellimonas sp. L-11. The sequence goes on along the minus strand of NZ_JBSXNR010000043.1, from coordinate 63,969 downwards.
AACAGAAAACCCGATAAAAAATGGAAAGGCGAATGGATTTTTGGTATTTACAACGCCTACAACCGCAGAAATGCTGCATCCATCACCTTTGGACAAAATTGGCAAACAGGTGAAAATGAAGCAACCCGTACCGCCATTTTCGGAATAATGCCAGCGATTTCCTATAACTTCAAATTTTAATGCAATGAAAAATTATATATCACTCATAATCACAACATTGTTAGCAGTTACTTCTTGTACCGATGTAGTAGAGGTTGATGTTCCAACAGCAGAAACACGATTAGTGGTCGAAGCTTCATTGGATTGGGAAAAAGGCACCTATGGAAATGTACAGTCGATCAAGTTGAACACCTCTACCCCTTATTTTGATTTGGATTCCGATACCGCCGTTGATGGAGCCCAGGTAAACGTGACCGATTTGGATTCTGGAGATGAATTTCTGTTTGAAGGACAAGGAAATGGCCTGTATACGACCTCTAATTTTATTCCAGTTTTGTACCATCAGTATCAGCTAGAGATCATTTATGACGATGAAACCTATTTGGCCACGGAGACTTTATATCCCGTTAGTGACATTAAAGCCCTAACCCAATCTACCGAAGGTGGTTTTGATGATGAGTTTCTGGAACTAAACCTCTATTTTGACGACCCCGAGGAAGAAGAAAACTTTTATTTGATCAGATATCAAGAAGAAGGCGACCCGTTTCCCGATTTAGAAGACCAGTCTGATGAATTTACCAACGGCAACGAACAGCACGACTTTTACGAAAAAGACGATGATGAGGACAACAACGAACAACCTTTTGAGCCCGGGGATACCGTTTTTGTTGATCTTTATGGAATTTCGGAACAATATTACAACTACATCCGCTTGCTTATAGAACAATATTATGGCTCGGGCGACCCATTTGGAACTGTGCCCGCACCCATCAAAGGGAATTGTATCAACCAGAATGACCCAGCTAATTTTGCTTACGGATATTTTAGGGTAACGCAGGTTTCCAGAGGCTCCTACACATTTCAATAAAGCTGTATTATTTAGTAGCTTTACGGAAGAAGCCCACATTTTGAGGCAAAAACCACTAATTTTAAAAGATGGGAACACCAAAAGATCTCAAAATACGATGCTGGATAGATATTGACGGGAAAAAGTTTTTTGGCCCTGGGCGAGCACAACTTTTAATGATGATCGACAAGAATGGTTCCCTATCCAAAGCAGCCAAGGAAATGGGGATGTCCTACCGCAAAGCATGGTCCATGGTAGAGGATATGAATTTAAGAGGGCAACAACCTTATGTAGAACTCCATAAAGGCGGCACAAAAGGTGGCGGCGCTGAATTAACGGAAACGGGCAAGAAAGTCCTTTCCACCTTCCTTAAAATGAATGATAAAATTACAGCTACTGTTCAACAGCATACCGAAGAAATGTTGGGGTTGATTTAAATTTTTATCCCAAAACCGTGCAATAAAATCAACCGGAATCCTACATAAAGAACCAAAATACTGGTGAGCACTCCCAAAAATTTGAGGTTAAACTTTTTATTGGACAAATAAGAACCGATACTTCCCCCGATCACAACAGCGACGATAAGCTGCAGCATTAATCCATTGTTCAGTTTGAAGGTACCTGCCACATTGAGGCCGATCAAGCCCGAAATGGAATTGACCAAGATAAAAACGGAGGCCAAAGAGGCCACAACTCTTGGGTTTTCCCACTTTAAAAGATTTAACACTGGAGATAAGAAGATACCTCCACCTATCCCAGAAATTCCCGAAAGCAAACCAATTCCACCACCAAGCACCATTTTTTTGGGATCGGAAAATTTTCTAGAGTCCAGCTTTTTCTTCGCAAATCGAAGCAGCATAAAAATACCCGCCATTATCAAGGCTCCGCCCAGCACCATAAAAAACACCGTTTGTGATAATCGAATTTGTGCCCCCAGATAGGCAAACGGAATACTCATTACCAAAAACGGCCAAAATAACTTCATATCAAAAACCCGATTCCGGATAAAAACTAGGGTTCCGATGGTAACCACGCAAATATTCAAAATGAGCGCAGTAGAGCGGATTTCGTAAAAATCCGTCAAGAAAAGGCTTAAAATGGCCAAATAACTCGACCCTCCCCCAAATCCGACCGAACTATAAAACAATGCAATCAAAAAAAAGACAATGGGCAAATAGTCAACGCTCATCCATCAAGAAATTAGCTTACACTTGATCAAATCCCCTTCTTTCAAAACCTCGCCATCATCTATAAAAGCGAGGGCATTACCCTTGGCCATAGATTGAATCATAGAAGACCCCTGTCCATCGAGAATCTCTACTTTTCCATCAATAACGGCTGCTTTTAAAAAGGAAGGACGTCCAAAACGGTTTTCGTAAGCATGTTTTATAGGAAACTGATAGGTGGGCAAACCTGTGGTTTCATAACCCGAGAATTTTTGGAGCAATGGAAGTACATACACATAAAAACAGGTCAATGAGGATGCGGGATTACCTGGCAGTGCAAACACAAATTGATTGTCCTTTCGTCCAAAATATAAAGGTTTGCCAGGTTTTTGAAATACCTTGTAAAACAATTCGTTAACCCCGTTTTCTTCGAGAGATTGTTTCACAAAGTCATAGTCGCCCACTGATATTCCTCCAGAGATAATCAGCACATCGCAAGACTCCAATGCGGTCTTGATGCCTGTTTTAGTGGCCTCAAAATCATCTTGTATCTGTGTTTTTTGATGATGTTTGAAGCCAAATTGCTCCAGCGCTCCAGCAATTGCGTAGCTGTTGGATTCATATATCTGCCCCTCAGTTTTGGATTTACCGGGTTTCACCAATTCATTTCCAGTTGTGATGATGTTCACCCGAGGTTTGGAAAAAACGTCCAAGCTCTCCAGTCCCAAACTCCCCATCAAAGCCAACGAAGGTGGGTTTAAAACGTGGCCTTTTTCAAATACCGCTTGCCCTTCGGTCAACTGACCACCTTTTTTTCGGATGTTCTGTCCAGACTTGGGCATTTCATCCAAGAAAAGCGTACTCGCTTTTACCGTCGTTTTCTCCTGCATCATCACAGCAGTAGTGTTTTGGGGCACCTTCGCCCCCGTAAAAATGCGAACCGCTTTACCATCCTTCATCAATATTTCTTTGGAATCACCTGCAGCTACCTCCCCAACCAATTGATACTCCTGATAAAGGCCACACAAGGCATAACCATCCATTGCGGAATTATCAAACTCGGGCACATCAAAAGGGGAAACTGTATTTGTTGCAAGGGCATAGCCTAGCGAATTTTCAAGTGGCTTTGTTTCACTTTTTAAACTGATGTTTTGGTCTTCAACAATGCGAAGTGCTTCTTCAATTGTAACCATTAGCCTCCTATTGAAATCATGGAACGGTTTTGCTCGTAGTGTTCGGCATCCATTTTCACGTCCATACCGTCACGAGAATATTTTTTGGATTTAATGGCCTGCAAAATGGTGTTTTCAATCTTTTCCCCATTACGAAATGGCGTTAACAAATCCGTTTCTGAATTCGCGAAGAGACAATTTTTCATTTTCCCATCTGCCGTCAGCCGAATACGGTTGCACTCATCACAAAAGGGATTGGTAATCGTGCTCACAATGCCAAAACTGCCCTTGTGACCCTTCACCCTAAAGTTGGTAGAAGTGCTGTGCTTTGGATTGTCAAGGGTTTCTATTTCACCGAATTTATCGCCAACAGTCTTTAAGATTTCTTCCTTGGAAACTCCCTTGCTCCAGTCCCATTTATTGCCCTTAAAAGGCATAAACTCAATGAACTTGGGCGTAATCTTTTTATCCCTGGTCAGGGCAATAAAGTCATTGATTTCATTGTCGTTCACCCCTTTGATCAGAACAATATTGATTTTGAGGTCCATATCCATGTCCAACGCCATGTTCAGGTTCCGCATGATGCGCTCGTAATAATCCCGCTTGGTGATAAAGACGGATTTGGCCTTGTCCAGCGTATCCAAACTAAAGTTGATTTTACGCAGCCCAATTTTCTGGAAGAGTTCTAGGTATTTGTCAAGCACGATGCCGTTGGTGGTCAATTTTAAGGTAACGCCCAGTTTGGCCAACTCTTCGACCAAATAGCCAAAATTTTTCCGAACCAAAGGTTCGCCACCTGTTAAACGCACCGTATCCACCCCCAAATCCCGGAATGTACGAGTCATTTTAATGATTTCCTCCAAGGTCATTATACTAGGCTTTTCCATCAACTCAATACCTTCTTCGGGCATGCAGTAAAAGCATCGAAGATTGCATCGGTCCGTCAACGAAATGCGGAGGTAGGTATGTGGCCTACCGAAATTGTCTATTATTTGTGGTTTCTTTTCAATCATGTCTTTTTCCTTCTATCACTTTAAATGCATGCAGCACGTGGGGGAAAATCGCATCCATGGATTCTGCTGCTCCTTTGGTGGAACCCGGCAACGCCAATATCAGTTTACCGTTTTTGATGCCCGCAATGGAACGCGAGAACATCGCATAAGGCATTCGATTTTGCCCGTAGCTTCGCATTTGTTCTTCTACTCCTTTTAGTTTGATGTCCAACATAGGTTCCAAGGTCTGTGGGGTGACATCTCGCGGCCCCACACCCGTACCTCCCGTAAAAATCAGCAAGTCCGCAGTAGTGTTCTCCACTTTTTTGATGATTTCCCCAGCGTCATCGGGTATTATGCTTTTTTGCGATGCCACCCCCAATACTTTCAGTTTTTCCACAATGGCCTCGCCTGCCCTGTCCTCGCCTTTTCCTTTGGAAATGGTATCGGAACAAACGACTACATCCGCAGTCAGTCCTTCTGAATTTAATTTATATGAGGATTTTCCTCCCTTTTTTGATTTGAGGCGAATAGTACCGATTTCAACGCTTTTATCAATCGGTTTGAGCATATCGTACATCGTCAGGGCCACAACACTGGCTCCGTGCATCGCCTCTACCTCTACCCCAGTTTTGTAAATGGTCTTCACCGTCGTCGAAATAATGATGTCCAAACCATCAATTTCATAATCGATGCCCGTGTATTCAATGGGCAACGGATGACAATCGGGCAAAAGGTCTGGCGTTTTCTTAACACCCAACAACCCAGCTGCCTTGGCCATTTCAAACACATTCCCTTTGGGAACTTCGTTGTTTTGTATCGCATCTATCGTAGCCTGACTGCTCGTTTTTACGATAGCCTCTGCGGTGGCTTCCCGCAAAGTGGTTATTTTATGTGTGATATCTACCATTTACTTGTTTACTTTCCATTGATGGGTTTCGTCCTCAAAAATCTCTTTGCCGAATACGGGCACTTTCGCCTTGATTTCTTCCACAAAAAAGTTGGTGGCGTCTATCGCAATTTTTCGGTGAGCCGACGAGGTGAACACAAACAGGCATAACTCTCCCACATTTACTTTACCCAAACTATGATAAATATGGGCACACGTAATATCAAATTTGGCAAAAGCTGCTTCACGTATTTCGTGAAAGACTTTCTCCGCCATTTCTTCATAAGCGGTATAATCGATAGCAGCGACTGTTTTTCCATCCACTTCGTCAGCTCTGATTTGTCCCAAGAAAATGCTGTGGGCACCAATATTGGTCTTACTTTGGTGGTTGGCCACCGAATTGGCTATTTTTTCGGGAGGAATCGCTCCTTGTACAAATACTTTTTTTGGTTTCTTCTTATCCATCAATTATGGTTTCTATGCCGCCTTCCACATTTTTCAAATTGTGAAAGCCAAATTCATTTTTAAGGATTTCTATGGCGTTTTTGCTGCGTTTTCCTGACTGGCAGAACACAAATACGTCCTGATTGTTCGGTATTTCATTGTGTCGCGATATTAAATCACTCAAAGGGATGTTCAACACTTTTTTACCTTTTGGTTTGGGCTGCTCGAATACTTCGCGCACATCAAGATACCAGTGTTCTGCATTTTTTAAATCGCAATCAATATAAACAGGGGATATCCCTTCTTTCCTTATTTTTTCTATTTCTTCGGGGCGCTTGTTTATTTTGATGGTCTGCTCGCTGCCCCGCATCATATTGATCAACTTTAGCTTGCATGACAGCACCTCACCCACCCCAAGAATTATTTTGAGTGCTTCTGCGGCCTGAAGAGTGCCCAAAATGCCTGGTAACACACCTAATACTCCCGTAGCCTCACAACTGATGTTCTGTCGGGTGCTTTTGGGGAATACACATCGGTAAGTTGGACCGTTTTTGTAATTGAATACTGATAGCTGCCCCTCATTTTTGTAAATGGAGGCAAACACCCAAGGTTTATCGGCCAGTATGCAAGCATCGTTGATAAGATACTTGGTTTCAAAATTGTCCGTGCCGTCCAAGACAACATCGTATTGCTTGATGATGTCCTCGGCGTTCGCAATCGTCAACGGCTCCTTGTATACTTCAAACTCTAACTCGCTGTTTTGCTTTTCCAAACGTTCTTTGGCCACCACTGCTTTGGGCCTCCCCACATCCGATTCAAGGAACAACACTTGCCTGTGTAAATTGGACATATCGACTTTGTCGTGATCCATCAGACCGATTTTGCCTACTCCTGCTCCAGTTAAATACATCGCAGCGGGACAGCCCAAACCTCCAACACCAACAATCAGCACCTTGGCATTGTGAAGCTTTTCCTGACCATCTGGCCCTACTTCCTTGAGTTTTATTTGTCTATCGTATCTGCTCATCCTCCTGCGAACGGTGGCAACAGGGCCACTTCGTCCCCATCTTTTATGATTATTTTATTATCCAAATTTTGATTTACCGCAATCTGTACGGAATCTTTGTCCGCAATGGCTAGTCCATTCAGACATTGTGCTTTTAATTCCGAAGCCGTGAGCGCTCCATTGAGCTCCAAAACTTCTTCGGACTTGTCTGCCGCTTCCGCCACCAAACCAAAATATTTTACCATCACTTTCATGCTTGCATCTTCTTTAATTGCTGTACATCTTCTTCGGTGTCCACATCAAACCCACCCTTTTGGAATGTTTCGGTGCAAAAATCAAAATTGTCCATGTGAATTAACTTTTTGGCGCCTTCGTCTCCTTTTAAACTCAACAACAATGGAAAAGTAGTCTTACCAAAAATAGCAGGCACTCCAATGTTGTCTCCATATTTGGAATACGTTGCTTTTGGATTTTTGGTCAATTGGGTATGTACCAATTTAATGAGATTGGTTTGCTCCAAAAAGGGCTGGTCGGACACCAAAAATAGTACGTGGTCGAGTTCATTTTCCTTGGAAAGCGAAGCTTCCAACCCCACTTTTATACTTGATGCCATTCCCTGCTCCCAATCTTTGTTGATAGCTACTTTAAAACCATCGAACTTTATCTTTTCTTGAATGCGCTCTTGATTTGCACCCAGCACCAATATTTTAGTCTGAAATCCCAACATATCCACTTTATCCATGGTCTGTTCCAAGAGGGTCTTTCCTTTGAATTCCACCAACTGTTTGGGTCGACCCAATCTTAACGAGCCTCCAGCTGCCAAAACAACTACCGCTATGTTTCCTTCTGCGCTCAAATGGATATTTTTTGAAATTTGTTTTGTTCCTTATTGTGAATGGGTTCGTTTTTTTGCTTTAAGGGTCGGGGGGTTTTGTTCTTCAATACACTTTGAATCTCCGCAAGAATGGACAACCCAATTTCTGCTGGTGTCTCTGCACCAATTTCCAGTCCCACGGGAGCATGGATTTTGCTTAAATCCGCTTTGGAAACTTCAACACCTTCGTCCGCCAGCTCGTTGAGCATACGATTGTATTTTTTTAACGGCCCCAGTATACCGATATAGGGTATCTCCGACTGTCCCAATAACAGTTTAAGTACGGACAAATCATAATTGTAATTGTGGCTCATCAACACAAAGCAAGTACGCTGGTCTATTTTGATGCTTGCCAGTGTTTCTTCGGGCTTGGTAACAATCACTTGGCACGCGCCCACAAAACGATCTTTGTTGGCATGGGTGGGGCGACCATCCGTCACAACAACGTTCCAACCCAACAACTCTGCTTGTTGTGCTAAAATTTGCGCATCATTGCCTGCTCCCACCAAAACCAAGTTTACCGGTGGCAGGTGCATCTGAATAAATATATAATACTTTTTACCATTAATCTCTAGCACTCCAAAACAGGAATTTCCCTTATTTATGACCTCTTTGCTTTTTAAAAGCAAAGCTTTTTGTAAATCGTCAGGGATTGGCTTGCCCGCAACTGCATCTTTTATGTCAGCAACTGAAATGGTTCCTAGTTGTTTCTGGCTTTTGTCCAAATCAAAAACAACCGAAATTGCTACGGGAACTTCCTTTTCAATGACATTGCGTAAAAGTTCACAGGGATTGTGCTGATCGGTATAATCAATGGGCTCAAAAAGCACTTGAATGATCCCGTTGCAACCTAATTGTGCCCCGATTACCGCATCATCTTCATCGCTGGTATCGTAGGTGACCAATTTGTTTTCTTGTCTATCCAGGGCGTAAAGTGCCTTTCTGAGTGCATCGCCCTCCAAACAGCCACCGCTGATGGCCCCGGTGATATTCCCGTATTCGTCTACCAACATTCGTGCGCCCGGTCTACGGTACGATGAACCATCAACATGAACCACAGTGGCCAATACGCAGGGAATGTGCTGTGATTTCAAGGATGAATAGCGTGATATGATAATGTCCAGTTCCCTCATAACGTGACCGTTTTTAGCTGGTTGACGGCTTTTTTGATTTCTGACACAGCTTTCTCAATATCTTCAGAAGTTGTGTTACTCCCTGTACTGATACGTAAGCTCGCCAAAGCAGTTGCATCATCGTATCCCATAGCTTTTAGCACGTGCGATGGTTTCACAAGGTTTGCATTACAGGCAGAACCTCGAGATACAGCCAACTTATTGAGATACCGCAGCAATTTAGAACCATCCATATTTGAAAAAGAAACGTTGGTTGTATTGGGCAACCGTTCCCCTACATTGCAATTAATTGTTACGCCCTCGATAGTCAAAAGCTCTTGCTCCAATTGGTTTCGCAAGTTTAATTGCTTTTGGTGATTTTCTTCAAGGCTTTGTTGGGCAAAGGCGCAAGCTTTTCCAAAACCGACTATTCCAGGTACGTTCAAAGTTCCTGGTCGAATTCCTTTTTCGTGATTTCCTCCGAAAAGATGTTTCGCAATTGATATTTTGTTGTTTTTGTTCAGATAAAGTGCTCCGACCCCTTTAGGACCATATAGCTTGTGAGACGAAAAAATGGCCAAATCAATTCCTAAATCCTGAAGATTAACGGGGATTTTACCAACAGCCTGTGTAATGTCCGATAGTACCGGTATCTGCTTTGCATGTGCTATCTCCGCAATGGATTTTATAGGGTGAATCAGGCCTGTTTCGTTGTTGGCCAACATGATGCATACTAAAATTGTAGACGACTTTATGGAATCTTCCAACTCGTTCAAATCAATATTTCCATTGTTGTCCACATCTAGGTAGGTGACCTCAAATCTATCGGCTTCCAACGCTTCCATACATTCGAGTACGGCTTTGTGCTCTGTTTTACATGTAATAATATGATTGCCTCTACCCCTGTTCCGCTTGCAAAACCCAAACAAGGTCAAGTTCGCGGCTTCCGTTGCGCCCGAAGTAAAAGTTATCTCTGTAGGTCTACAGCTCACAAGTTTTGCCACTTGGTTGCGCGCAGTCTCTACCGCATCATCGGCACACCACCCAAAGGAATGGTCGCTACTTGCATTACCAAAATCCTGGGTGAAATAAGGTAGCATGGCCTCCACTACCTCCGTGGCCGTGGGAGTAGTTGCATTATAATCCAGATATATTTTTTCGGTCAGAGACAAATTGTTATCGTTATATACAGATATGCATATCGCAATTTAATAAGAATAACAGCGAATTCATTACTTTTTTTAAACCATTATGAAATAAATTTCAATTTTTTTTGGCTCTTCAGCTATTAATCGTAATATTGCAATGAACATTTTATTAAAGAATGGGGTTAACCAAGACTGAAATATTCACCGATAAGCAGAACCAAATTGCACTGTACGCCAAAGCTTTTGGCCACCCTGCCCGTGTCGCCATATTGCAGTACTTGTTTAAACTGAACGCCTGTGTTTGTGGGGATTTAGTAGAGGAAATTGGTTTGGCCCAGCCTACCATTTCACAACATTTAAAAGAACTGAAACAGTTGGGGTTGATCAAAGGCAACGTTGAAGGCACCAGCGTTTGTTATTGTATTGATACTGATAATTGGGAAAAGATGAAAACGGTAATGTCCGATTTCTTGAACCAAGACCTTGCCCCAAAAGAGTGTTGTTAAAAAAATTTGAATCTATTAATCGTAATATTACAATAAATATATATAATCATGAAGTTAGAAGAAGTAAAATCAGCCTTGCAACAATTGGATGTCATAGCCTTTCAATTACCTAACGGCGAATTGGTCCCCAATCATTTTCATGTTACCGAAGTGGGTAAAATAACAAAACATTTTATTGATTGTGGTGGTACGGTCCGCAATGAAGAAGTAGTGAATTTTCAACTTTGGAATGCCAACGATTACGACCATAGACTTCATCCTGAAAAATTGGCGAACATTATTGACCTATCCGAAAAAACCTTGGATATTGGCGATTTAGAGGTGGAAGTGGAGTACCAAGGACGGACGATTGAGAAGTTTTCTCTTGATTTTGACGGAACCAACTTTTTATTGACCACCAAACAAACCGATTGCTTGGCCAAGGACAAATGTGGTGTGCCGGACGAAAAGCCCAAAGTAAAATTGTCCGAATTACAAACTTCCGAATGCTGCACCCCAGAGGGCGGATGCTGCTAATCCCACTAAAACACTCTGGACTTGAGGTCCATAGGTTTAAAGAAAGAAAATTCTTTGTCGTATCCGGTATCAAGTACTCCCTTAATCTCCCGAAACAGGTTCGGGACAGGCTCTCCAAAGGAGGGAAACTTCTCCTCTTGGGGAGACTTGAGAGGGGAGCTTCTATAAATTTATAACACCCAAAACAATATGGCACTTTTTAAAGTATTGACCGATTTTGTCTCCAATTTGGATACACAATCCATCACAGTAGAGCGAAAACAAACCTTATCGTCGCTTGTTGGTTACATCCAGCAAAAGGTAGATGACGGAAAATCCATACACATCAATTTTATCTGTACGCACAATTCCCGGCGGAGCCATTTGTCCCAAATCTGGGCACAGACCATGGCGCATCAATTTGGAATAGAAAACGTTACCTGCTACTCTGGAGGAACAGAAGCTACCGCCCTATTCCCAATGGTGGCGTCTACCTTGGCAAACACTGGTTTTGAGGTAAAGACACTTTCCGAAGGAAAGGACCCCGTGTACAGCATCAAGTTTTCGGAGAATGAACATCCCGTGATAGGTTTTTCCAAAAGAATGGATGATGATTTCAACCCGAAATCGGATTTTGCAGCCATAATGACCTGCTCTCAGGCTGACGAAGGGTGTCCGTTTGTGCCCGGAGCCGAAAAACGGATTCCAATCACTTACGAAGACCCCAAAGCGTTTGACGGCACATCCCAACAAGCTGAAAAGTACAGCGAGCGAAGCAAACAAATCGCTACCGAAATGTTTTATGTCTTTTCCCAAATAAAAAAGTAATGGCAACCAAAAAATTGAGCTTTTTAGATAGAAACCTGACCCTTTGGATTTTTGTGGCGATGATATTTGGGGTTGGAATCGGTTACTTTTTTCCAAGTTTTCCCGATTTTGTCAACTCCTTCAGCAGTGGAACAACAAATATTCCCATTGCCATTGGATTAATTTTAATGATGTACCCGCCTTTGGCGAAGGTGAAATACTCCTTGCTGCCCAAGGTATTCAAAAACACCAAAATCTTGTCCATTTCACTCATTTTGAATTGGATTGTAGGCCCTATTTTAATGTTTGCTTTGGCCATTATCTTTTTACGGGATTATCCAGAGTACATGGTCGGACTTATTTTAATTGGTTTGGCTCGGTGCATCGCTATGGTGCTGGTCTGGAACGAATTGGCCGAAGGCAGCAGCGAATATGGCGCAGGATTGGTGGCGTTGAACAGTGTTTTTCAAGTATTTGCCTATAGCTTTTACGCTTGGATTTTCATCACCGTACTCCCACCCTATTTTGGGTTTGATGGGGCTATCGTCGACATCTCCATCGGAACCATTGCCGAGAGCGTGGCCATTTATCTTGGAATTCCATTTATAATGGGAATTTTGAGTCGACAAATTCTGGTGAGGCTAAAAGGCGAAGCTTGGTATACGGAAAAGTTTATCCCTGTTATTTCTCCTATTACATTGATTGCCCTCTTGTTAACCATTGTAATCATGTTTTCGTTAAAAGGTGAATTGATCGTTGAAATTCCTATGGATGTTTTGATCATAGCCGTGCCGTTATTGATTTATTTTGCCTTGATGTTCATTATCGGATTTTTCACCACCAAAGCAATGGGTGCCGAATACGACAAAACGGCTTCAGTGGCGTTCACAGCTGCGGGAAACAATTTTGAATTGGCCATTGCGGTTGCCATTGCCGTATTTGGTTTAAATTCCGGACAGGCCTTTGCTGGGGTAATCGGTCCATTGGTAGAGGTGCCTGCACTCATTTTATTGGTAAAGGTTTCATTCTGGTTAAAAAAGAAATACTACAGTAGCGCTAGAGCATAAGGTCAAACATCATTTTAAAAATTCTAAGAGTTTAGTAAATTCAACCCCTAAAAACTTTAAACAAACTAATTTCATCATGGGTAAAGGAGTTACTATTCTCGGAATTCTAGTGTTACTGCTGTCCTGTAATTCAAAAAAGGACACTTCCCCACAAGAATTGGGGCTGGTTTACAATGTTTTAAGGGATGTTGATATTGATAATTACGAGGTTTACTCTATGAATCTTGATGGTTCCAACAAAAAAAACATCACAGACCTTTATAATGTAGAGTGGACCTATTATTCTTACGAGGACACTTTGTATTTTATTTCTGACAGAGGTGCCTGCAAGCGTTGCTATTTTTTGTACAAAAGCAACTTTAAAGGAGAAAATCCAAAGAAAGTCAGCGATTTGGAATTGGCCGATAGCTGGATGAGCTCTAGAAAAGATGGAGATGAACTCATTGTAAAGCCAAAACTGATTACCGAATCCACATTTTATATTCTTGACAGAAATGGGAAAATCATCAATCGGTTGGATACCGGTTTACCTTTTGCCGCAGACCCTTTGTTCGTTAATGATGGAAAGCAAATAGTGTTTAGGGGCGGCAAAGCTGTGGAAAAACATATTGATGGTTTTGATGAGGAACTATATATTATAGATGAAGACGGCCAAAACCTTAAACAATTGACCCATTACCCCCAAAAGGACACCACTGCAGGGAAGTTTGATTACAGAGCGGGAGCCCCAAAATTACACCCTACAGAAAACTTCATCTCTTATCAAAGCAAACAGAACGGAAAGTACAGTTTATATGCCGTGAGCTTAGATGGCAATAAAACATGGAAATTGACAGAAAATAGCGAGAACGAAGGATGGCATGATTGGAGCCCAGATGGTAAATGGCTGGCCATGGAACTTTTTGATGATGAACAACAGTTTCATATTGGTTTGATGAATTGGGAAACAAAGGAAATGGAAATTTTGACCGATACCACCTTTCAATATCAACAAGCTCCCAACTTTATCTACAAAAATTAATGTTGCAGAATAAAGCATTTCTCATAAGGTTTTTAAGTGCCTTTTATCGATAAAAAAATTTTTTTTTCATTAAAAAGTAGGGTTTTTTAACCTTTGGTTGTTTTATACATATAAAATCAGAACAGGGATAGTTATGCCCTGAAAAATTTAAAAACCCCATACTATGAGAACAAAGTTAATTTTTAGTTTACTAATGACGCTGGCCCTGATTATAATGGGCTGCTCAGATGGTGAAGGTCAAGGATCAGGAAATGCTGAAAGTACCGGTACATTATCGGTACAATTAACGGATGCTCCTTTTCCCTATGAACTAATGGCCGAGGCCAATGTAACCGTTTATAAAGTTGAAGCTCGCCTAGTGGACGGCGATGAAGACGATTCCGATGATATGAACGATGATTCTGAAGATGATTCAGACAATAGTTCCGACGATAACTCAGATGACAACTCTGATGATGATGACAACTCTGATGATGATGATGCCGATGACGACGATGGTTCTCCTTTCATTACACTAATGGAAGAAGAAATTGAAGTAAACCTTTTGGAACTTACCAATGGATTAACAGAAAAATTGGCGGAGATAGATGTTCCCACAGGGTCGTACGACCTAATTCGTATTTATGTAAAGGGAGTAAATGTGGTTTTGACCGATGGAACCGTTTACGATTTAAAAGTTCCTAGTGGTGATGCCTCTGGAATAAAGGTTTTTGTTGACCCAGCCATCACGGTTGCCGGTGGCCTTTCTTCCGATTTGTTGTTGGATTTTGATGTAAGTCAATCCTTTGTTGCCAAAGGTGACATTAGCACGCCAGCAGGAATCAACGGATTCAATTTTACCCCAGTGATCAAAGCAAGTAACCTTTCTACCTCGGGTACACTTTCTGGTAATGTAAGTACCGTTGAAGAAGAAGCGTCAGTTGCCTTGGAAGGCGCCCAAATCTCTGTAATTGCTGCAGATACCTTGAATACAACCTCCTTTACCGATGTAGATGGCAACTATGCCATCCTTGGACTTAAGGCCGGTATGTACAAAGTAGTAGCTGAGCTTGATGGTTATTTGGCAAGCGACACATTGGATGTACAGGTTGATGCTGCCAACATTACCACTCAAGATTTTGTATTGGAAGTGGATCCTGAAGCTACCGAAGGTGAAAATACTGATGATGGTTCTACCGATGGTGGCAACTAATAAATTCTAGATTTAATTATAGAAGAGCCCCGATAATTATCGGGGTTTTTTATTTTAAAAAAAGTCAATCTAAAAGATTGATAGTTTAATTCTTCTCCATATAATCGTCCACAAAATCAATCAAATCCTTCCCATGAAGGTTTTTTGCCAGTACCCTGCCCTCTTCATCCAGTAGAAAATTAGCCGGAATCGTTTTTAAACGCAATGCATCCATAAAAGGATTTTGATCGCCCTCCAAATGAGAAGCATGCAACCATCGGTGGGCTCCGTCCTTCTCAATGGCATTTTCCCATGCTTTTTTGCTGCTTTCCAAAGCATAAGCAACAATCTGAAAATTTTGGGAGTTATATCTTTCCCAAAGGGGCACCAAAATATCTCGGTTCTCCACCCTGCATGGAGCACACCAAGATGCCCAAACATCCAGCAGAATTAATTTCTTACCATTGATTAGTTCTTGCAATGAAACATCTTCCCCATTCTTCATAGGGAATTGTAACTCGGGCATTGTATCTCCGATCAAAATGGGAAGCTCTCCCTTATCGGTCACGGAAACAAGTTCCCTTACCCAATCATGTTCAGGGAATATGGCATTCCATTTTTGGGCCTGTGCATAAACAGATTCAGCAATGCGTTCATAATCCCCTTCGGGACTTGCCCACCGCAAGGCCATCAAAGCTGGTAATAATTCTTCAGTGGAATCCGAAAAATGGATTAACTCTTCTTGATAAGAACGGAGATTTTTTTCGCGCTCCAATAAATTGTCATCAAAATTTTGTTCGCTTGCTTTCCCTTTTAAATACTTTTTAAAAGCGGCCATTCGCTGGTCCCTTAATTGCAGCATGGCTTTATTTGCCTGAGACGGCTGCTCCAAGGAAAAAGAACTTTGAAAACTAGCCATAGCTGCATCTATTTTAATTTTAGCATTGGGTTCGTAAACCAATGGAAAATAATTATCTGTTTCAGGGTTTTGGTTAATCAACCTATTGGGAAACTTTTCATTCTTTCTTTGGACCACGACTTTAAGCAATACTGGCTCTTGAAATCCCGGCGAATTCACAAATTGAAATTGGCCTTTGCCATTTACTTTGGCCGAATCCAAGATTTGGGCTGTAAAGCTTTGCCCGATTTCATTAAATTTTTCAGGTTGCACCAAATATACCATCGGCTTCCAATCGGCTCCATCCGTCATGTTTAAAGTGCCTGTCAACCATACTTCCTGCGAGCAGGACATCAAAAAAAATACGGGCAATATTGAGGCTCTGAACAAATATTTCATGCCGATAAAATTAACTTTTTAAAAGAAAGTATTTCTAATTCCTGCGTTTAAAAGTTGCCCCTCATTTCCCCATACTTCTTAGATAAAGGTTATTTAAACGATAAAACAACGACCAATTCACCAAATAAACCAATCAATAATATTATGACAATTAAGTCCATAGCAACTACAATTTTGAGAATTATCCCTGCAGTTATCTTATTACAGACCTTATTTTATAAGTTTTCCGCAGCCCCCGAATCCGTTTATATTTTTAAAACATTGGGACTAGAGCCTTGGGGACGAATAGGCTTGGGCATATTGGAACTTATAGTGGCCATTCTTATTTTTGTCCCTAAAACCACTTGGCTGGGCGCGTTGTTGGGTATTTTTATAATGGGCGGTGCCATTTTTTTGCATTTTACCAAATTAGGGGTAGTTGTCCAAAACGATGGAGGCACATTGTTCCTTCTCGCATGGATTACTTTTGTTTGCTGTGTGATTTTGGTTTGGCTGCACCGTTCCCATATTCCTCACAATAATTATTCTGATTTATAATACCCCGTTGGTCCTGTTTTTTACTTTTGGGATAAATTATTTGAAAATGGGCAAGAAAATACCCTACGATCTATCTTGGAGTGACTTTACAAAGGTAGAGATGCGAATAGGAACCATTATTGAAGCTGAAATTTTTCAGGAAGCGAGAAATCCTGCCTATAAAATGATCATCGATTTTGGCGACATCGGCAAAAGAAAAACCTCTGCGCAGGTCACAAAGCTATACACCCCTGACGAACTTTCAGGAAAACAAGTAGTGGCCGTGGTCAACTTTCCCCCTAAACAAATTGCCAACATAATGAGCGAGTGTCTTGTTTTAGGAGGTGTTGGCGGAAATGGGGAGGTAACGCTGATCCAACCGGAAAGGGAAGTGAAAAATGGAACAAAAATCGGGTAAGCTCATATAGCGCACTTTACGCAGAGTACACTCTCAGGGCGAATCATAAGGCGGCCTTCGGGAATGGGCCACCTGCATATACGTCAAATGCCAAAATCCGTTTTGTTGACCTTGCCCAGTACCAATTTCAGCTTTCTTTAGCGACGTTCGGCCTCCCAAAGGGCTGCATCTTTCACACTCTTATCGTTTGAGACAGCCACCCGCTGGTTATTCCAAGACATTGACATTGATCATCTTGTCTGCCTTGATCAACAGCTTATGACTCGCGCTCGATAGATTGGTAATATATACCTTTTTGTCCACTTTGTGGTACCGTTCGGTAAGCTTGTTCACCGCCTCGATTGCAGACATATCCACAATACGGCTTTCCCTAAAGTCGATGATGATTTCCTTGGGGTCGTTGAGCACGTCGAACTTTTCATTGAACATTTTAATGGAACCAAAGAACAGGGGGCCATAAATTTCGTAATGCTTGATGCCCTTTTCGTCGATTCGTTTTCTGGCACGGATGCGTTTGGCGTTGCCCCAGGCATAGACCAAAGCAGATATCACGACCCCGATTAAAACGGCAAGGGCCAAGTTGTGCAAAAATACCGTTACAAGTATCACGATGACCATGACGATGATATCCGATTTGGGGTATTTATCGAGCACTTTAAAGCTTACCCACTCAAACGTTCCGATGGCCACCATTATCATTAGCCCGGTCAAGGCGGCCATGGGCAATTTTTCTATCAAGGGTGCGCCGAACATGATAAAGATAAGCAGTGCTACTGAAGCAATAATTCCGGATAGTCGAGCACGCGCCCCGTTGGATATGTTGATCAAACTTTGTCCCAACATGGCACATCCGCCCATTCCAGAGAACAGTCCAGAAACGATATTCGCCACCCCTTGTGCAGCGGCCTCTTTGTTGGTACGCCCCCTGGTCTCGGTAATCTCGTCGATAAGTTCCAAGGTCAGCAAGCTTTCTATCAAACCAACACCGGCCACAATGGCCGCATAGGGAAAAATAAGCGTCAAGGTTTCCAATGTGAAGGGAATTTCAGGGATATGGAACGGGGGAAATCCACCTTTTATGGATGCAATGTCCCCAACCGTCTTGGTATCTATACCAAAAGCGACCACAATACCAAAAACCACCAAAATAGCGGCCAAGGATGCCGGGAATGCCTTCGTGATCTTGGGCAGCCCCCAGATGATCAGCATAGTCAAAACCACAAGTCCCAAAATAATGTACAGTGCATTGCCTGTGAGCCAATTACCTGAGGGACCCTTGAACTGATCCAATTGGGACATAAAGATGATGATGGCCAGACCATTTACGAAACCATATACCACAGGTAATGGCACCAATCGCATTAACGTACCCAGCCTCAAAGTCCCAGCAAGGACTTGAAGGATACCCGCCAATACCACTGTGGCAAACACATATTCTACTCCGTGACTACTTGCCAAAGCAACAATGACTACTGCAACGGCACCTGTTGCCCCAGAGATCATCCCTGGCCTACCACCAAAAATAGAGGTCACCAATCCCATGACAAAAGCGGCGTACAGCCCGACCAAGGGGGACAAGCCCGCAATTAAGGCAAAAGCCACAGCTTCGGGAACCAATGCTATGGCAACGGTAAGCCCTGAAAGCACCTCGGTCTTATAGTTTACTTTCTGTGAAAAATCAAATAGTTTTAAATATTGTTTCATAATAATCGTGGATGATGGTCAAGACCAAACGGTCAAAACCGTATGAGGTAAAAAATATTATACTGAAAATGCTTTGGACGATGATGTCCAATAAGGGAGATGCTTTAGGGCGGAGTCGCCACTGGCAATACAAAATGATATGTAACTGAGGACTTGCTCATTTTTTGAAGCTGCAAATTTAATACAATTAATAAATCTTCAAAATAAAAACTATAAATGCTATGCAGTGCAAAGAAAAAAATCAATCCTCGATGCCATCCAAAGCTTCAGATTTGGACAATGCGAGTGATGCGTAAACTTTCTCCAAGATCTCTGGTTTGTCCGTAAGTACCACCAATTTATCATTTGCCTTTATCTCTGTTAACCCATTTGGGGTAATGTAATTGCCATCACGCACTATCATTGCAATGATCGCTTTTTTGGGAAAGTTCAGGTTTACGATTTTCTCCCCCATGGCCGGACACGATTCCCCAATCGTAATTTCCTTCATGATGGCTTTGGGGTGCTCGGACAACAGTTCGTCCGTTGGTGAAAGGGGCTTGGCACTTTCGGGCAGCCCAACATGCAACCATTTTGCCACAATGGACAACGTACTACCTTGAATCAGTACCGAGGTCAAAGAGACAAAAAACACAATATTGAATATAATGTTGGCCTTTTCAATACCCGCCAAAAGTGGGTAGGTGGCAAATACAATGGGTACTGCTCCACGCAAACCTACCCAGGAAATATAAAACCTTCGCCTCAGCTTCATCCTAAATGGCATAAGGGAGATAAAAACCGCCAACGGACGGGCGACAAAAATCAGGAACAAAGAGATTAACAAACCTATTCCCATATAAGGAACAATTTGAGTGGGAAATACCAATAACCCCAATGTTAGGAAAAGTACAATTTGCATTAACCAAGCCAAGCCATCAAACATTCGCATAATGGTTTTCTTGTGAATTAAATTTTGATTGCCCAAGTAAACCGAACATATATAAATGGCCAAGAAACCATTGCCTCCTATAAAATCCGTTGCGGAAAAGGTAATGAACATTAGGGCTATGGTAAGCACGGGGTAAAGTCCCTCAAAATCCAACCTAATCTTGTTTATTATAATTTTACTGAGTTTCCCAAATAGGAATCCTGCCGCTCCACCCAATATCATTTGAAGGAAAAACATGGGCAAAACAGATACAATATTTTTCTCGGGGAACTGTACAAGCGTCAAAAAAGCAATGGTAAGTACATAGGCCATGGGGTCGTTACTTCCACTCTCAAGTTCCAGGGTGGGCCTTAAGTTCTTTTTTAAAGCCAGATTCTTACCCCTTAAAATGGAAAAAACCGCAGCGGCATCGGTAGATGATACAATGGCACCTAACAACAAACTTTCATAAAGGCCAAAGTCGGTAATCAAATAAACAAAATACCCCAGACCCACCGCCGTGAGCAATACACCTACGGTTGAAAGTGCAATTCCTTCTCGAAGTACGGGTTTTACCGATTGCCAGTTTGTGTCCAGGCCTCCTGAGAAAAGAATGAAGTTTAGGGAGACCACGCCGATAAACTGTGTAATTCTTGGGTTGTCAAAATAAATACCACCTATACCGTCCGACCCCGCAAGCATCCCTATGGTCAAAAACAACAAAAGGGTGGGTACACCAAAACGATAACTCGTTTTACCAGCCAAAATACTGATCAGTAAGAGTACAGAACCGATTAAGATGATATTTTCAATGGTAATATTCAATGGAGGTACTATCTAGGTTTGGGGTTACTTTAAAAAGTTTATGAAAATAGCTTCCAAATAATAGAAGGTATTTATCAAAAAAAGCGAAGTTAATTCAATTTGTATGATTTAAAATGCAAAAAATATCGTGGATACCATCAAAATACATATACAAAACCTTTATGCTGACAAAATTGACCTTTATTTCTATAATTAAATCAGCCCGTTAAAACACACAAAAGAACGTTCAAACGCATTTTAAATGATTTAGATGTGTTAAACGTCGAAAAAATATTCGTTGAAATACACTTTTTCGTCGTTAAAAGTAAAAACCTGTGAAAAATTGATAAGTATTCGCTCCAATTGTTTTTGACCTTTGTAATGTATTAACCCCCAAATCTATACATCATGACACGATCTATTATTTACAGTCTACTTGTTTCAGGAACAATACTAGCCAGTCAACCTACTTTTGCACAGGCTAATGAAAAAATAATCAACGACACTATGAATGGTAGTGTTTCCTCTATTGATGGATACGAACCAAACATGTCCATTACCGAAGACGGAAAAACGGCATACTTTAGTAAGGGTGTTTACGAAAAGCCCCTTTATGGTGTGTTCTCCAAAAAAGAATTGGTGTACCATGTTTACCGTGCCGAGAAAGTAAATGGCGAATGGACCAATATTACGAAATTGGATGTATGTCCAAAATATTATTCGGCCAAACACCCAACAGTTACTGCCGATGGATCTCGCTTGTTCTTTGCATCCAACATGAAGGGAACTTTTGGAAAATACGACATTTATGTAGCCGATATCGCTGCAGATGGGAGCCTTGGTGTATCTAAAAATCTTGGACCAAAGGTAAACACCAAAGAAGACGAGCTTTACCCTAGCATATACAACGAAACCTTATTGTTCTTTGCCTCCGAAGGAAGAGGTGGATATGGCGGATTGGACCTTTATGCTTCGCAAGTGGTCAAGAACACGCTTACCACAGCTGTAAACTTAGGTGCGCACATCAACAGCAATAGCGATGAGTATGCCATTCAATTGAGCCCAGAGAAAAAATTAGGGTTTGTAGTATCCAACAGAGGATTCAACAACACCATATCACAATATACTGTTGCTTATGGACGTTCAAAGAAGCAGGATCAATACAACGATGTTGCTAAGAACGATGAGGAACTAGAGACTGTTATGAACAATGAGGCCTACGAATATGTAGGTACCTCATTCCAAGACGAAGAATAAACTACTTATTGAATCGGTCAAAAAAACCTGAAAAGTGTCTTATGATGTTGTTTCATAGCCGAACTTAGAAACACTCATGGCAATGATAAGAAAGACAGGGGGAAACTGACAGACTATCATAGAAAGCGGGTTGTATTATTTCAATCTGACCGATTTACACCAAGAATAGGATGCTGATGGGACGGCATCCTATTTTTTTATGCAAAAAATCTGAAATACAATTATTTAGAGTTTAAAAGATAGCTCCTACCCTTCTTAATTTCAAGCAAACCGAATCTTTCAGAAGTGCATTTGAACGAAAATAACTACAAAAATCACTTTCAATTGTTAAAAAATTCTAATTTAACCCTTGAAATAATACAATCCCAAATCTATTATGTCATGAACAAGAACTACAACACTCGAAAAAAAGGCGTCCCAAAACCTCTTTTTACCTTACTTTTTTTGATGAGGCAACACCTCAACTAAACACAAATTATAGCAGTCAATCCCTTTTTAGGGATTACACCCATTATTGAAGTAAACTTTTAAATGGATCTGTGATTGTTTTTGCTCCAAAGCGCAAAGCAATGGTTTTCCATTTGTTTATCCCAACTTCAATAATGTGAAGCAGGACAACATTATGTCCTAAAACTTAACCTACAATACAATTATGTAAAAGTATTAATCCCCCAAATCTTTCTTATCATGGAAAAAAAACCATTAAAAATTGCCATTATCGACAATGATGATGCTATCGGCGGCATTTACAATCAGTATTTTGAGGAAAACGAAGCTTACGAACTTCTCGGCACTTTCAGTTCGGTTCAAGGCTTGTTGTCCAATTTTGGACGCTCACATCCAGATATTATTATCTGCGAAGCTATGCTCAATGGAATTTCGGGCATTGACGGTCTTGAGTACTTTTATCGTAAAAACAAAGACCTAAAGGTATTGGTTATGAGCCAAAAAAACGACTTCAAACTCATTAAAGAAGCCTTTAAAAATGGAGCTAACGGCTACCTGATCAAACCAATGACCAAAGACAGATTGTTCAATGCTTTGGACACGCTTAACCAACACGGCATTGCTTTGGAACTGGATGTAGCCAAAAAAATCATCGGTTCTTTCCAAACAAAGTCTTTTGAGGTGTTCTCGAAAAAGGAAAACCAAATCATTGAACTCCTTACCCAGGGGTTTACCTATAAAATGATTGCTGACAAGCTTTTTGTTACTCCCAGCGCAGTCAACTTCCACATTCAGAACATTTATGTAAAGCTTAACGTGAATTCAAAATCCGAAGCTTTGCGCAAGCTCAAAGAGATGGAGATGCAGCAATTGAATGCGGCTTAAACCGGAAACTTCGACTAAACAAAAAACCCTGACGAAATCGTCAGGGTTTTTCTATTTATATAAATTAAGTAAGCTTATTTCACTTCTTCGAAGTCAACGTCTTCCACGTTGTCTCCTTCAGAGGCTCCCTTTCCAGCGCTATCGCCACCGGTTGCGTCTGCTCCAGCAGCTCCTGCTCCCGCAGCGCCGCCTTGTGCTTCAGCTTGTGCTTTGTACATTTCTTCGGAAGCTACTTTCCAAGCTTCGTTGATTTTTTCCAAAGCTGGCTCTATAACCGCTAAGTCCTTGCCTTCAAAAGCTTTCTTCAATTCTTCCAAAGCCTCTTCGATCGGCTTTTTCTTGTCGTCGGACAGTTTATCGCCGAACTCGCTCAATTGCTTTTCAGTTTGGAAGATCATGGCATCGGCTTCGTTCAGCTTATCAGCGGTTTCCTTGGCTTTCTTATCCGCCTCGGCATTCGCCTCAGCTTCTGCTTTCATCTTTTCGATTTCTTCCTCGGTCAATCCAGAAGATGCCTCGATTCGGATGTCTTGTGACTTCCCAGTAGCTTTATCGGTTGCAGAAACCTTGATGATTCCGTTTGCATCAATATCAAAGGTCACTTCAATTTGAGGTGTACCTCTTGGTGCTGGTGGAATACCGTCCAAGTGGAATCTACCAATAGTTTTGTTGTCCGCCGCCATAGGTCTTTCCCCTTGCAGTACGTGGATTTCAACCGAAGGTTGATTGTCCGCTGCGGTAGAGAATACCTGTGATTTCTTGGTTGGGATGGTGGTGTTCGCCTCAATCAATTTAGTGAACACGCTTCCCATAGTTTCAATACCCAAAGAAAGTGGGGTAACATCCAACAGAAGTACATCTTTTACATCTCCCGTCAACACACCACCTTGGATAGCGGCACCAATGGCCACCACCTCATCTGGGTTTACACCTTTGGATGGTTTTTTACCGAAGAATTTCTCAACGGCTTCCTGTACCGCAGGAATACGGGTAGAACCACCTACCAAGATAATCTCGTCTATATCGCTTTTGGAAAGTCCTGCAGACTTCAATGCTTTCTCACAGGGCTCGATTGTTCTTCTTACCAAATCGGCAATCAATTGCTCAAATTTGGAACGGGACAATGTTCTTACCAAGTGTTTTGGTCCTGAAGACGTTGCTGTAACGTAAGGCAAGTTGATTTCTGTCTGTGCAGAAGAAGACAACTCGATTTTGGCCTTTTCTGCAGCTTCCCTTAAACGCTGGAGCGCCATTGGGTCTTCACGAAGATCCATATCTTCATCTTTCTTGAACTCTTCGGCCAACCAATCAATAATTTTTTGGTCAACATCGTCACCACCTAAGTGGGTATCACCATCTGTGGCCAATACTTCAAAAACACCGTCACCCAATTCAAGAATGGAAACATCGTGCGTACCACCACCAAAGTCGAATACCACTATTTTTTGGTCTGTGTCCTTTTTATCGAGACCGTATGCCAAAGATGCAGCAGTTGGCTCGTTAATGATTCGTTCCACAGTAAGACCTGCAATTTCACCAGCTTCTTTGGTGGCCTGTCTTTGTGAATCGTTAAAATATGCTGGAACGGTAATTACCGCTCTGGTTACATCTTGTCCCAAATAATCCTCAGCAGTCTTCTTCATTTTCTGAAGAATCATCGCTGAAAGTTCTTGAGGTGTGTACATGCGTCCGTCAACATCCACTCTAGGAGTATCGTTGTCTCCTTTTACCACTTTATAAGGAACCCTTTTGGCTTCCTTGCTGGATTCTGAGTACTTGTTACCCATAAATCGCTTAATGGAATAAATCGTTTTGTGAGGGTTGGTCACGGCTTGTCTTTTTGCAGGGTCACCGACCTTGATCTCCCCACCTTCAACAAATGCAATCATCGATGGAGTAGTACGCTTACCTTCGGCATTTGGAATTACCACAGGCTCGTTACCTTCCATTACAGAGACGCAGGAGTTGGTCGTACCTAAGTCTATACCTATAATCTTGCTCATCGTATCTAAAGTTATATCTGTTTAAAAATTCGTTTTCGTTTCGCTCTTAAAATGTCAATGATTATGCCACGTCCAAGAATATGACAAGCTGTCATACAATTATAAAAACCTTTCAAAATCTAAGCAAAAATTGCAGGTATTCTAATCAATTTTGAAAAAACTATTTGGATATTTAAATATTCGCATTTTATCCCTTTTAGCTTCCTATATTTGAGACTGTAAATTGAGTTTATGGAGTGCATAAGTTTGTTTGATATGCTTAAGATCGGTGTTGGGCCCTCCAGCTCACACACCTTGGGCCCTTGGCGTGCCGCCGAACGTTGGATAGCTGAGCTTGAAGAACAAGCGGTTTTTGATGATGTCCAATCCATTAAGGCGTATCTGTACGGGTCGCTTTGCCTCACGGGAAAAGGACATGCCACTGACATTGCCGTGGTAATGGGATTGTTAGGTACTGACCCTGAAACTGTTGATATTGACAGTATTTCAAGAAGAAT
Organism: Flagellimonas sp. L-11; assembly: GCF_056857735.1. Taxonomy (NCBI): domain Bacteria; kingdom Pseudomonadati; phylum Bacteroidota; class Flavobacteriia; order Flavobacteriales; family Flavobacteriaceae; genus Flagellimonas; species Flagellimonas sp. L-11. The sequence goes on along the minus strand of NZ_JBSXNR010000043.1, from coordinate 38,355 downwards.
AGACGACGTCAAGGCCGATAACAAACTCAATTTTGGTGGAAAGCGAGAGATTCCGTTCAGTTTTATGAATGACATTGTGTTCAAGAAAGAATTCCTTCCTTTTCATGCCAACGGTATGCGGTTTGAAGCCGAACTGACCAACGGAGAAATAATCTCCGAAACCTATTATTCAATCGGTGGAGGATTTGTGGTGAAGGAAGAGCGTATTCACGCCAAAGAAAACAAAGAAACTTTTAAAACCTTTCCTCACCCTGTAAGAACTGGAAATGAACTGCTTCAACACTGTAATGCCCTAAACAAGTCCATCTCTCAAATTGTGATGGAAAACGAACTTTCTCTGCGCACGGAACCAGAAATAAACGAAGGAATTTCCAGAATTTGGAACACCATGCTGGAATCCATGTACATCGGCTGCCACACCGAAGGTAAACTACCGGGCGGTTTAAACGTAAAGCGGCGGGCTTTTGAAATGCATCAAAAACTTAAAGGGGACGTCCCCTACTCCAATCCACAGGAATGGTTGGAAAGCATCCGGGATACAGAAGTGAAATTCCGACAGATCATTAAATGGGTGAGCTGTTTTGCCCTTAGTGTCAACGAGGTGAATGCTTCATTGGGAAGAGTGGTCACCGCACCCACCAACGGAAGTGCAGGTGTAATCCCCGCCGTTCTGACCTACTATATGGTGATTGAAAACCACGATGCCAATTTTGACGATGTAAAACAATTTTTATTGGTCGCCAGCGAAGTGGGGAGCATCTTTAAAAAAGGTGCCACCATTTCCGCAGCCATGGGTGGTTGTCAAGCGGAAATTGGGGTATCCTCGGCCATGGCCGCAGCGGGGCTCACCGAACTTATGGGCGGTTCTCCCGAACAAGTACTGATTGCTGCCGAAATCGCTATGGAGCATCATCTTGGCTTAACTTGCGACCCGATTGGAGGATTGGTGCAGGTTCCATGCATTGAACGAAATGCCATGGGGGCCATTAAAGCCATCAACGCAGCAGAATTGGCATTGGATACAGACCCAAGTGAAGTAAAGGTACCGTTGGACAAAGTAGTAAATACCATGTGGGAAACCGCAAAGGATATGAGCTCCAAATACAAGGAAACCTCTGAAGGAGGGCTTGCCGTAGGCGTATTTTTGAGTGATTGTTAATCCATACAACCTTCCTTGCCCCTGGTATCAATCAGGTAGATGATTTTCCATTCCCCATCAAAATTGATGAGCTGGAAGGAATTGATACCGCAATGACTGAACTTACCGTTCAACCAAAACTCGTAACCCACCCATGCGTTGGCCATAGTTCTATCCACTTGAATGGAAAAAGATGTGAGTTTTTCTTCAAACTTGGTAGTTTCAGGTATGCCGGCAATTGATTTTAAAAATTTTGAAAATTCTTCCGTCTTAAAAAGTGTCTTTCCTTCATGGCTTCTTCCTGTTGTTTGCAATACGATTTCGTCGGCCACAGTGCTTTTGATAATGGTTGAATCTTGCTTATGGAAACCATCAAAAAAAGTTTCGATCACTTGCTTTACCCGATTTTCAGCTCCTCCGTTTGATGGATTGGGTCCTTGGGCATATCCTAATGTACCCAAAGCAAAAAGTACTGCGCAACTTAACAGTCTTCTCATGGTATTAGTTTTTTGATTGAAGCCTAAATTAAACAAATCTGCTTACTTTTAGCCATCAAATATAAATACGATGTCTACAGCTAAAAAAGAATATAAAAGGGTAACGGTAAAATCGTTGGTGGATATGAAAAAGACCGGTGAGAAAATCAGTATGCTCACCTCTTACGATTATTCCATGGCCAAAATTGTGGATGGCGCCAATGTGGATGCCATTTTGGTGGGTGATTCCGCCAGTAATGTAATGGCGGGCCACGAAACCACCTTGCCCATTACCCTAGATCAAATGATCTACCATGCCACCTCCGTGGTCAGGGCTGCTAAAAGGGCACTTGTGGTTGTAGATATTCCTTTTGGTAGTTACCAGAGCGATTCCAAGGAAGCCCTGCGTTCGGCCATCCGGATCATGAAAGAAAGTGGAGCCCACGCCATTAAAGTAGAGGGCGGCAGTGAAATCAAGGAATCCGTAACACGAATCCTTCAGGCAGGCATTCCCGTGATGGGACATTTGGGGCTTACCCCACAATCCATTTATAAATTTGGAACATATACTGTACGCGCCAAAGAAGAAGAAGAGGCTGAAAAATTGAAGTCTGACGCCAAATTATTGGAGAAATTGGGCTGTTTTGCCATTGTTTTGGAGAAAATCCCAGCAAAACTGGCCAAAGAGGTAGCAGAAAGTGTCTCCATTCCAATAATTGGTATTGGTGCTGGCAATCACGTAGACGGTCAGGTTTTAGTAGTGCATGATATGTTGGGGATGACGCATGAGTTCCATCCAAGATTTTTGAGGCGATATCTCAATCTTTATGATGAAATGAGCAATGCCATATCCCAATACGTGGATGATGTAAAAAGTCAGGATTTCCCTAATGAAGAAGAGTCTTACTAAATTACGATTAGCAATTGGCTATTAACAATAAGCAACATTCCAATAAATCCAATCTTCAGATACTTTTTGAAGACAACCACTTAATTGTCGTCAACAAACGCGTTGGTGATATTGTACAAGGCGATAAAACCGGCGACGACCCCCTCAGCGAAGTGGTAAAGCAATATATTAAAGAGAAATACAACAAGCCTGGCAATGTGTATTTGGGTGTGGTGCATCGATTGGACCGCCCTACTTCGGGAATCGTGCTTTTCGCCAAAACATCCAAAGCCTTGCCCCGACTCAACAAGATGTTTGCCCAAGGAGAAACCAAAAAAATGTATTGGGCGGTTGTGAAAAATCCCCCAGTCCCAGAAAGCGGGACCTTGACCCATTGGTTGGTGCGCAACCCCAAGCAAAACAAATCCTATGCCCACACCAAAGAAGTGCCCAATAGCAAAAAAGCTGTTTTGGATTATAAGATCATAAAAAAACTGGACAGCTACTTCTTGTTGGAAATTGACTTAAAAACGGGCAGGCACCATCAAATAAGGGCACAATTGGCGGCCATTGGCTGTTCCATTAAAGGGGATTTAAAATACGGTGCCGACCGCAGTAACAAGGATGGCGGTATCCACCTACATGCTAGAAGTTTGGAAATTGTACACCCCGTGCAAAAAGAACCCATGTCATTTTTGGCACCTCCACCTGAAGACCCCGTTTGGAGCGCCTGTGCTAGCGAGTAATTGCCAAGGCTTTTTCCCTGATTATCTGTCCTACGGGCTTGTTCTGCAAGTGGCTTTCCAACCACGAAAGAATATCCAAATACAAGAATGCCCTTTTCTCGTAAGGATGGTTCTCGTATTTCTTTAACTCATTGTACAACTTTTGGAACTCCCCTTTTAAATCGGTAGGGTAAATGTTTCCAAGGTTTCTGAGAAACTTAATCATTTCTTTCTGAACCTCGTGCAAGTCGTTCATTTTCAGCAAGAACTTGTACGTGCTCTTAAGCTGTACTTCCAAATGATAATCCATACCCGCTTCGTAATGTGCCACAAGGCTCAAAACTCGTGCGAAGCACATCAAATCCTCGCGCATCTTTAGTTTTTTGTTGGAAATTATCTTTTTGAGGTAGGCAATACAGTTTTTGTTGTCCCCATTTCCAAAGTAAAGACATGCAATCTTGTAATAGAGCAACATCACATGATGCTCATCTATTTGTTGTCTGTGTTTTTTGATGCCATACTCGATGATATTCACCAAATAAATGCCCTTGTCAAAAGTTCCCTCCAAAAAGTGAAGGTTCAATTTGTTTGTGTTGATATACAAAAAGGCCAATGAGCTTATGTTGTCATTTTTGGGAAACTTAGGGTCTTGCACCTGATCCTCCAATCGCTCCAAGGTTTCCCTAAACTGCGATGCGTATTTTACAAAGAAAAGCGACTCCAACAAGTAATGATTGCCCTTTAAAAAGAATACAGGGTTCAGTGGAATCATATGTTTGTTATCGTAAAATAAATCCACCCATTTACTGGCGTATTTATAGGCTGACAAAAAGTCCTGAATCAAAAGGCTGTACCACAAATGTGCCTTGTACAACCATAATTTTTCACGGAAACCAAGTTTCTCAATGTCATATTTGGGCAAATGCTCATCAAAATAACTTTTTACTTTTTGAAGATCTTCGTCGCTTCTCACATAACCCACTTTCAACATCATTCCATACAACTGTAACGAAAGATTGGAGAGCTTGCTTGTCATTACATTTTGTGCAGAAAGTTCCTTGGCCTCAATGGCAAGTTCATCCGCCCTATCGGGTATACTTCGGGTAATATATTGGGTCTCGATTACCTTTTCCAGCTCCACAATCTCGTATGCAACGTTTTTCTCCTCATTCTCAATGGCAAAACTCTTTGCCTTCTCCAAAATCTTCAAGCTTTGCTTGTAGAGTCCCTTTTGATACAGAATGGTAGCAAAATCCAGTTGTTCGCGTATCTGAATACGAACGTTTTGGTTTACAGGGTTCAATCGCAAACTCACTAAAATTTGCTTGTATAAATGTGCCTTAAGGTTGGAAAGTTGTGATTTTTTGACAATACCGCTATCCAAAATCTGCCGTTCATCATATTTCCGCATCTTATCCAAGAGATTGAACAAAGCCAAAAATTTAGCATCCGTATTAACCCCCAATCGGCCAACATAGAGCTTAAATTGTCGTTTTTCGGATTTGGAAAGCGATTTTACCAGTACAAACAAAGCGTCCTTGTGGGCATTTGTCATCGTAAAAAATATTGTTTAAAATATTGTTTATCAGTTGTTTAAATCACACCAAAAGCAGTTTAACGTTGTAACATGCTCCCAGCTGTTTTTCGTCTTCAGCCTTCCTTTACTACTTTCGTTAGTCATAGTAAAAAACAGGTTGAGATAATGGGTAAAGATAAGGTAGAAATTTTTGACACAACACTAAGAGATGGAGAACAGGTACCAGGTTGCAAACTGGATACCGAGCAAAAATTGATTATTGCCGAACGATTGGATGAACTAGGAGTTGATGTGATCGAAGCAGGTTTTCCCATATCCAGTCCCGGTGATTTCAAATCCGTGAACGAAATTGCCAAATTGGTCAAAAATGCAACGGTCTGTGGATTGACCCGTGCCGTGAAAAAGGACATTGAAGTAGCCGCCGAAGCCATCAAAGATGCCAAAAGACCAAGAATACACACGGGTATCGGAACTTCCGAATCACATATTAAGTACAAATTCAACTCAACCCAAGATAAAATTATAGAACGTGCCGTTGATGCCGTTGCTTATGCCAAAACTTTTGTAGAAGATGTTGAGTTCTATGCGGAAGATGCTGGACGTACCGACAATGAGTTTTTAGCCAGAATCTGCGAAGCGGTAATCAAAGCCGGAGCAACCGTACTTAACATTCCTGACACTACAGGATATTGCCTACCGGAAGAGTATGGTGCCAAAATGAAGTATTTGAAGGAAAACGTAACAGGCATTGATAAAGCCATTCTTTCCTGTCATTGCCATAACGATTTGGGATTGGCCACCGCCAACTCCATTGCAGGTGTGGTGAACGGTGCAAGACAAATTGAGTGCACCATAAACGGCATTGGGGAAAGAGCAGGAAACACTTCTTTGGAGGAGGTCGTGATGATAATGAGACAACATCCGCACTTGAATTTGGATACCAACATCAACAGTAAATTGCTTTGGGACACCAGTACCATGGTTTCTCAAAAAATGGGCATGCCCGTGCAGCCCAACAAAGCAATTGTGGGCTCCAATGCATTTGCACACAGTTCCGGTATTCACCAAGATGGGGTGATCAAACGCCGGGAAACCTACGAGATCATTGACCCTAAAGATGTTGGGGTCAGCGAATCTTCCATTGTATTGACTGCAAGAAGTGGACGCGCAGCATTGGCTTACCGTGCCAAAAATGTAGGTTACGAACTCACAAAACTTCAATTGGATACGGTGTACCAAAACTTTTTGAAGTACGCCGACGTTAAAAAAGAAATTTTGGATGAGGACATCCACGAGATTGTTGAAACCAGCAATATCGGAATGAAGAGCTTGGCTTAAATCATGGTAACTGTCATATGATATTGAAAATCGCATTGCTAGCTGGAGATGGTGTTGGACCCGAAGTGTTGGCCCAGTCGGTAAAATGCCTAAATGCCGTTGAAGAGACCTTTAATCACCATTTTATTTTTAAAGAAGCTCCTATTGGTGCCATTGCTATGGACAAAAATGGGACTCCACTGCCCGATACTACCTTAAAATTATGTCAAGAGTCGGATGCCGTGCTTTTTGGCGCTATTGGTGACCCAAAATACGATAACGACCCCGATGCAAAAGTTAGGCCCGAACAAGGTTTGCTTCAATTGCGCAAAGCACTTGGGCTGTTTGCCAACATTAGACCCATACTTTCACATCCAACTTTGTTGGATAAATCCCCTCTAAAAAAGAAAGTGATCAATGGAACTGATTTTGTAATCTACCGTGAACTTACCGGTGGGATATATTTTGGGGAGAAAACATTGAATGAAGAAGGTACAAAAGCCTCTGACCTTTGTGAATATTCCGAAGAAGAAATAAGCCGTATTGCCCATTTGGCTTTTAAGGCCGCAAAGGGTCGTAAAAAGAAGCTTACTTTGGTAGATAAGGCCAATGTTTTGGAATCTTCAAGGCTTTGGCGCAAAGTTGTTACACGAATCGGTGAAAGTTATCCGGAGGTGGCGTTGGATTTTTTGTTCGTGGACAATGCTGCCATGCAGATCATACTCAACCCCAAACAGTTTGATGTTATTTTAACAGAGAATATGTTCGGGGACATTATTTCAGATGAAGGTAGCGTTATTGGTGGTTCTATCGGATTGTTGGCGTCAGCTTCTATTGGTGAGGAAAATGCGTTGTTCGAACCTATTCACGGTTCTTATCCACAGGCCAAAGGTAAAGATATTGCCAACCCGATTGCCTCTATACTTTCCGCGGCTATGCTGTTGGAGCATTTTGGACTTACTGAAGAGGCATGGGCCGTAAAAAAGGCGGTGGATAAGTCTTTGAAGAAAGGAATCGTTACTCCCGATTTAAGGGAAAACAGTCAATACGGTACTAATCAGGTTGGGGACTTTATTGCCCATAATATTGTGGATATTGAAGATGATACCCTTATGAATGATGAGAACATCGATTTGGGCAAGTCCACAATAATTTAATGTCCTTATCAAGCTCAAGTTCAAAACTTCTGACTTCACACTTCTGACTTCCATCATCTAACCTTTAACTTCAAAAACCCAAGCCGCAGCCTTCCTCTCTGGTAAGTCCATAATTATTTAACTAGCTCTCATTTTCAGGCGCTTCAGAAGTCAGCTCTTTGATTATTTTATTAAAATCCTTTTTGAATTCGACAAACTTATCACCCGTTGCCGGCCCATTAAAGCCCGTGTGTATTTTGCGGACTTCCCCGGTTTTATCAATATAAATTGTAGTAGGATAAGAAAGGATATGGTTCAGCATCGGCAGTTTTTCGTTGGCCTTTTGCTTATTAGATGTTCCGTATTGTGCCAAAAGGATTGGATAAGGTACTTCCTCTCTTTCCTTGAGTCTTTTTATGCCCTCAAAGGCTTTCTCCTCCGTTTTGGCATATTCAAATGCCAATCCCACAAATTGCAAATCCATATCGGGATTGTTTTTGATAAAATCCACATAAAACCGTGTTTCATCCAAACAATTGGTGCACCAAGTTCCCATAATTTGAACCAGCACAACCTTGTCATCGAACATGGGATCGTCCAAATTCACCATCTCTCCATCTGAATTTGGAAAGGAAAAATCGAACTTATCATAACCTTCACGCAAATAAGTGAGGTCGTTGGAATCTGGAAGTTCAAAAGCTTCATTTCTGGCGCCCATAAATTCTTGGACAGCATGTTTTCCAGAATAAAACTTACCATCCAAAGTGCTATCGGTTACTTGTGCCAAAAACAAAAATACGTGCGAACCATCAAAAGCGGATAATTTCATGCTGTCCCCGGTAACAACGCCGTCCAAATAGCGGTAATCCCCTGTTTTGGTCCTAAAAGTTCCTTTAACCTTGTTTCCGTTCTGCATAAAAATGCCTTTTGCAGGATATTCATCTTCAGTATTTACCTTAAAATAGGTTTCCCAAATGCCCGAAATATTAACCGCTGCATCCTTTTCTGCCTCAAAACGATCCTGAGTACCATAAGTGGCCCTAAAAGGGACCTTTCGCCCTTTACTCTCTTCAATAAACTCACCGGTTATCTCATTTGCAGAATAAGTACCCGAAATATGCCCCTCAAAAATAGGCATACGGATATCGATGGAATCCCCGTTAAAGGTAAACTCATCAATAGTGATAACTTCTTCCGCATTGAATACTTTCATCTCATATCCGCCATCTACATTTTGTGAAAGTGTAAATTCAAAAGGCAACTGTTGCGACTCTGAAACTTCAATTTTTCCCAGCCAATCGCCCACATTCAATTTATTTTTTTCAGCATTTACGCATGAGGTCAATATAACTACAAGGCCTACTATCGCCAACCCTATCTTATTCATAAAGTGAAAGATTTTACCTAAATGTAGGAAATACATTTTAAAACAAATCATTGCTTACGGCTTAAGGTCATTATTATCGTTGAATCTGTTCCCCTATTGTTATATATTTGTGCCCTCTAAAAATGGGGTATGAAGATTTCTTACAACTGGTTGAAGCAATTTTTGCAAATTGATTGGGATGCTCAAAAAACAGGCGAACTTTTAACGGATTTAGGCCTAGAGGTTGAGGGCATATCACAATTTGAATCAGTTAAGGGTGGTTTAAAGGGCATTGTCGTAGGACATGTGCTCACATGCGAAAAACACCCAAATGCGGACAGATTAAAATTAACTACTGTTGATGTTGGCCAAGAAGCCCCTCTACAAATTGTTTGTGGAGCACCCAATGTAACGGCGGGACAAAAAGTGCCCGTAGCTACCGTTGGCACTACGCTCTACACCAAAGAGGGAGAGGCTTGGGTAATAAAAAAAGGGAAAATTCGTGGCGAGGTGAGCCAAGGCATGATCTGTGCCGAAGACGAAATAGGCCTTGGAGAAAGCCATGATGGAATTATGGTACTGAACGAGGAGCTGGTTCCCGGCACGCCTTGCTCCAAAGTTTTTGAAATTGAAAACGATGAAGTTTTTGAGATAGGACTCACCCCCAACAGGTCCGATGCCATGAGTCATTTTGGTGTGGCTCGCGACCTTAAGGCTGGATTGGAGCAAAAAGAGATTCAAAAGGAGTTGGTAACACCTTCGGTTAGTAATTTTTCTATTGACAACCGATCGTTAAAGGTTGATATAGAGGTTCTGGAAAGTGACCTTGCCCCAAGATATTGCGGGGTTACGATCAGCAATCTTGTAGTTCAAGACTCTCCAGATTGGTTAAAAAACAGATTGAAGGCGATTGGATTGGCCCCGATCAACAATGTTGTGGATGTTACCAACTACGTACTTCACGAATTGGGTCAGCCGTTGCACGCTTTTGATGCATCAAAAATAAAAGGGAACAAAGTTGAGGTAAAGACCTTGCCCGCCGGCACCAAGTTCACGACCTTGGACGAAGTGGAGCGCGAATTGCATGAAGATGATTTGATGATCTGCGACGCAGGTAGCCCTATGTGTATTGCCGGTGTTTTTGGGGGGCTTCACTCCGGAGTTACCGAGCACACTACTTCTATCTTTTTGGAAAGTGCCTATTTTGACCCAGTCTCCATAAGAAAAACAGCAAAAAGACATGGATTGAATACTGATGCTTCCTTTAGGTTCGAAAGAGGTATCGACATCAACATGACCAAATATGCCCTAAAAAGGGCTGCTCTTTTGATTAGGGAAATCGCAGGCGGATATATTACTTCCGAAATTGCCGATTTATTTCCCAAAAAGCCACAGGAGAGACAGGTATTCTTGACCTTCAACAAAATCAACTCTTTGATTGGACAGGAAATTCCGCAGGATACCATAAAATCCATACTTTCCGCATTGGAAATACGAATCAACAACGTTACGGAGTCCGGACTGGGCCTTACCATACCAACATACAGGGTGGATGTTACCAGAGAGGTTGATGTGATCGAGGAGATTTTAAGGGTTTATGGTTACAATAATATTGATTTTAAGGAAAAACTGAACGCCTCCATTGCCAAATCATCACGTTTTGAAAACTACAGGATTCAAGATGTGATCGGAGATACATTGGCCGCGAAAGGGTTCTTTGAGATTATGACCAATAGCCTGGTCTCGTCCGATATTGCTTCAAAAGATGAAAGCGCCGTACAGATGTTGAATCCGCTGAGCTCCGATTTATCGGTTTTAAGAACTTCCATGCTACATTCCGGCCTACAAACGGTTAGCTACAACCACAATAGACAAAAAACAGACCTGAAGCTTTTCGAGTTTGGAAAAACCTACCACAAAGTGGACAATGGCCATCAAGAAAAGCAGCACTTGGCCATTTTCATTTCTGGGGAACGCACACAAAGTAGTTGGGCCGTTGCCTCAAAAAGATCTGAATTTTTCTATTTAAAAGGTATTGTAGAGAATGTTTTTGAGCGTTTGGGCATAAGGGATATTGACACAAAACCACTAACGGATTCAGATTTTGCAGAGGGAGTTTCCTATGTGAAAAACAATAAGGCCTTGGTGTCTTTAGGACTGGTCGGAAAGGCAGCTCTAAAGCGATTCGACATTAAGCAAGAAGTATTTTATGCCGATTTGGAGTGGGATGCCATTCTGGAATGTGTCAGCACCCAAAATATAGCTTTCAAGGAAATCCCTAAGTTCCCAGAGGTAACAAGGGACTTTGCTTTGTTATTGGACGATTCTGTTTCCTTCCAAAAAGTGTACGACATTGCCTGGAATACCGAAAAAAAACTGCTTAAAAAAGTAAATCTGTTCGATGTATATACAGGTAAAAACCTTCCTGAAGGGAAAAAATCCTATGCGGTGAGCTTTACCCTAATGGATGAGAAAAAGACTTTGACAGACAAGCAGATTGAAAAGATAATGGGTAAACTATTGTCGCAATACCAAAAGGAATTGGGGGCGGAACTTCGCTAATTACATTTGGGTAGGTAGGATAACACTGTCTATTTCGTGAACCACACCTTCATTTTCCAGATTAAGGTCGGCCGCCGTAATTCTTGCAGTATTGCCAATGGGGTCGGTGAGCACAATATCGTATCCATCCAAGTGTGCCGTTAATTTTTTGCCCTGAACGGTTGTAAAACTGGCCATTCCATTGCCTCTTCCAATGGCGCGCAACATACGGGAAGCGGTAAGTTGTCCGGCAACAATATGGTAAGACAACAAAGATTTCAAGGCTCTTTTGTCTTCCGATTTGATCAATTCTGCTATTTTATTGTTCGAAAATTTCTCAAAGGCGGCATCAGAAGGCGCAAAAATGGTAAAAGGCCCTGATTTTTGAAGTAAAGCACCCAATTCCGTTGCATTTACCGCACTCAATAGAATTTTATGGTTGTCCAGCTTACTCGCGTATGATAATGCGTTGGATGTATTTTGGGCAGTAGTCGTATAAATAGAAGAAGCCAAGCAAAGGCCAAGCAAAAATTTGGTTACGGGGGTATTCATAAAGTTGTTTGAATTTTAGGCTTGTTTTTTTGTATGCTTATACGATTAACTACCAAAAATTTCGATAAGATACATCTTTTTTAATGATATTATCCACATTTTTCACCTCTAAAATCCATTTAACACAAACTTAACATTGTGTTTTTATGACAAATGTCAGGATGGAAAATTCAATTCCTTAAATTTGAGTGTATTACTAAAAAACTGCGCGATTTTGAAAGGAGTAAACATAGAACACAAACTTCAAAACAGGAGAGATAAGAAATGGGATAGCGGACAAATTCTGGCCGAAGTCCAGCAAATTTTGAGCGAAGATTCCAAGAAAGAAGAGCAAGTTACTCATCAATTGGGCTCAAAAAACAATGTTAGTGCCAATGATTTTGATTTTGACCAATTGGAAACTGAAAAAATCTTTCATATTGATCAAATCAAAGAAATTTGTATTGATTACCGACTGCGCTTTTTGAACAGTCCTTTTTTTAAAGGCGAGATTCCACAAGAAGCCATTTCCAAAATCAAACAACTGGAGGCCGCCCATAATACCAAAATCGAAGGCTTCAAAATTATGGCCCCTTCCAAATTGTTCAAGCTGGAAGATAAAGACGATCCGCTTCTCTTCGCCCCTATCGGAAATGACTATTACTATTTAATCCACAAATGGGGCAACGATTTACATCCGCTTCGAAAGTTATTCGCGTGGCCTTTTAAAAATATTGCCAACTTGGTCGTTGTGGTTCTTTTGATCAGTTACTTGGTTACACTTATGGTTCCCGAAGGATTGTTCTCCAAAAAAAATACCACGGCAGAGTTTTGGATTATTTACTTTTTTATGTTCAAATGCATAACATCCATAGTTATTTTCTACGGATTTGCCCTGGGCAAAAATTTTAACCCGGCTATTTGGAAAAGCAAATACTTTAACGCTTAAGCGGTTACAGCGTACATTTTTTCGCGCTGTTCTTTTATGGACTTGTCGGACATATAATCGTCAAAGCTCAAGTAACGGTCTATGGCTCCATTTGGTGTCAACTCAATGATTCTGTTTGCCACCGTGTTCACAAACTCGTGGTCATGGGTCGTGAGCAAGATGGTACCCTTAAAGTTTTTTAATGAATTGTTGAAAGCGGTAATACTTTCCAAATCCAAGTGGTTTGTGGGCTCGTCCAACATAAGCACGTTGGCACGGAGCATCATCATTCGGCTGAGCATACAACGTACTTTTTCTCCACCGGAAAGCACAGTGCATTTTTTTAAGGCCTCTTCTCCGCTAAAAAGCATCTTTCCCAAGAATCCTCTAATGTACACCTCTTCCCTTTCCTCTTCGGTCTTGGCCCATTGGCGTAGCCAATCCACAAGGTTGATATCTTCTTGGAAATAGGATGAGTTGTCCGCGGGCAAATAGGATTGCGTAGTGGTCACCCCCCATTGAAACTTGCCGCTATCGGGCTTGATCTTATCGGCAATAATATCGTAAAAAGCTGTGGTGGCCCGCGAATCTTTGGAGAGGATGGCCACTTTATCACCTTTGGCCAAGTTGATATTCACATCTTTGAACAGCAAATCCCCATCCTCGGAAGTGGCGGATAGTTTTTCTACATTCAATATTTGGTCACCAGCTTCGCGCTCACGATCAAAAATGATGGCAGGATATCTTCTACTTGATGGCTTTATATCCTCTACCTTAAGCTTATCCAACATTTTTTTACGGGATGTTGCCTGCTTACTTTTGGCCACGTTGGCACTAAAACGTTGAATAAACTCATTGAGTTCCTTGGCTTTTTCCTCGGCCTTTTTGTTTTGTTGCGCGCGTTGACGGGCAGCCAATTGGCTACTCTCGTACCAGAACGTATAGTTTCCTGAAAACAGGTTGATTTTTCCAAAGTCGATATCCGCGATGGTTGTACAAACGGCATCCAAAAAGTGCCTGTCGTGGGAAACTACGATTACAGTGTTATCGTAGTTGGCCAAGAAGTTTTCCAACCAGTTGATGGTGTCGTAATCCAAATCGTTGGTAGGCTCATCCATGATCAGCACATCCGGGCTTCCGAACAGGGCTTGGGCCAAAAGTACCCGTACCTTAAGTTTGGAATCCAGATCACCCATGTTGGTATAGTGGAGGTCTTCCGTGATTCCTAAATTGGAAAGCATGGCAGCGGCATCACTATCGGCGTTCCAACCGTTCATTTCCTCGAACTTTACCTGTAACTCGCCAATTTTATCTGCATTCTCATCGGTATAGTCGGCATACAGGGCATCAATTTCCTTTTTTATCTCGAACAAAGGCTTGTTTCCCATCACCACGGTTTCCAAAACAGGGTATTCATCGTAAGCATTGTGATTTTGCTCCAAGATGGACATCCGTTTCCCTGGCTCTAAATGCACATGGCCCGAAGTGGGATCGATCTGCCCGGATAAAATTTTAAGAAATGTGGATTTACCAGCGCCATTGGCGCCAATGATACCGTAACAATTCCCTTGGGCAAAGGTTACGTTAACTTCATCGAACAAAACTCTTTTGCCAAACTGTACGGATAAATTCGATACTGATAACATGCAACTATCTTTATTTTTTTGCAAAAGTAGCTAAATGTGATTCGTAATTCTAATTTTAAAACGCATATTTAAACGATGTAAAATAACCGTTCAGCAACATTTAACTACCCCTTAACAAGTTTAGCTTCTTGGGTTGCTTACTTTTGGTTATCTAATGAATCGTTCCCTGTTTATGGTAAGATTTTTACTCGGCCTCACCTTCATGTCAACTTTTGTATCGTGCTCTGATTCTTCAGAAAGCGGTTCCTCAGTTTTTTTTGGTGGTGAAATTGTAAATCCGACTAGTGATTACGTGGTGCTTTACCACAACGATTCTTATGTGGATTCCGTAAAACTCGACGATAAAAACCACTTTTCTTTCAACCTGAATAACATTGAGGATGGGCTTTATCATTTTGACCATGCACCAGAACTTCAATATGTATATTTGAGCCAAGGAGATAGCCTTTTGGCGCGCTTGAACACTGTAGAGTTTGATGAATCTTTGGTATTCTCGGGAACAGGTAGCGAAATCAATAATTTTTTGATAGAGGTTTTCTTAGCTACCGAAAAAGAAGAACCGATCATAAAAGGCTATTACGGTTTAGATCCTGAAGATTTTAGTAAGAAGATTGATTCCTTACATGCCCTAAAAGTGAAACAGCTTGAAGAGTTGTCAACGGACAATGTACTATCATCCAAAGTTTTGGCCATGGCAGAGGCTTCCATAGATTACAATACCTATATCAATAAAGAAAAGTATCCTTTCTATCACAAAAAGGAAACTGGCGAAGAAACCATTCATGAACTTGGGGATAATTTTTATGGTTACCGAAAAAAAATAGACTTTAACAATAAGGACCTTACCTATTTTAGGCCCTATTTTGATTTTATGAAGTGGCACTTTGGCAATATGTCCTACATGACTTGTTTGGAAGGTTGCTCCACAGATAAAAAACCCGTAAGCGACCGTTTGCACTTTAACAAGCACAAGCTTGCCCTTGTGGATAGTTTGGTGAACCAAACAGAGCTTAGGGACATTCTTTTTAGGAACGTTGCCGTGGACTATCTACTACGGGAACACAACCCGAGCAAAGAGGCCGCTATTTTTATTGACAAGTTTAAATCCCTCTCTACCAATGAGGAACACAAGGAAGAAATTGAGCTGTTGTACAACGGCATTAAAAACTTACAGCCGAACACGACAGTTCCAGACATCATGGTAAAAAATTTTAATGACGAAGAGGTCTCCCTAAAAGATTTGGCCAACAAAAGAAAGAGTACCGTATTCTATTTTTGGACTGCTGGTCAAAAGAGACATTTTATCAACGTTAACAAACACATTACCTCTCTCGAAGAAAAATATCCGCACTACAACTTTGTAGGCATTAACCTAAGAACCAGTCACTCGCAATGGAAACAACTTATGGACGAGTACAAGCTGGACAAGAACAAGCAGTTTTACGGGGAAAACTTCAAAGAGCTGCAAATGGCCATGATCATTGACGGGCTCAATAAGTGCGTTATTGCAAAGGATACCGTGGTGGTTGATGGCTTTGCCAACCTTTTCACTTCCTTATAAATAAAAATGCCCCGAAATTACATTCAGGGCCCATTTTAAATTCTATACAAATTCCTTTTTTAGGAATTTCCTTTTTTATAATCTTCCAAAAACTTCGCCAAGCCAATATCGGTCAATGGGTGCTTCAACAGTCCATCAATAGAGGAAAGTGGACCTGTCATTACATCGGCGCCCAATTTTGCACAATCGATTACGTGCATGGTGTGGCGGATGGATGCTGCCAATATTTCTGTTTCAAATCCATAGTTGTCATAGATCAAACGGATTTCCGCGATTAGGTTTAGCCCATCGGTGGAAATATCGTCCAATCTACCCAAGAAAGGGGAAACATAATTAGCTCCTGCTTTGGCCGCCAATAGGGCCTGGCCCGGCGAGAACACCAAAGTACAATTGGTACGGATACCCTTATCCGAAAAATATTTCAATGCTTTTACACCATCTCTAATCATGGGAACCTTCACCACAATTTGCTCGTGCAATTCGGCCAGTTCCTCGCCTTCTTTGACCATTCCATCAAAATCGGTGGCCACTACTTCGGCAGAAACATCTCCATCAACAATATTGCATATGTCCACGTAGTGTTTTAAAATATTATCTTTTCCAGTAATACCTTCTTTCGCCATAAGGGAAGGATTGGTGGTCACACCATCCAACACACCCAACTCTTGGGCTTCCTTAATTTGATCAAGGTTGGCAGTATCAATAAAAAATTTCATTTCTAAGTATTTATAAATTGTTCACTAAAACGTGTAAAATTACAACTTATAATGGTTGAGGAGTAACTTTTCGTAGACTTTGTCGGGTAAAATCTTCTTTAACCTAAGGGAAAACTTTTGCAAAAAAGCTCCGACGGGGTTGTGTATTTTTGGTTTTTTCTGATTGATGATTCTATGTACGGCCTCCGCTACTTGAATTGGATTGCCCCCACTGTCCACATCGTCATCTATGGCTTTCAAAATTCGTGAATATTTTTCTTGGTAGGCGGAACCTTCAATAACGGGTGAATGGTACCTGCCCGATGCAATGTTTGTTGCAAAATCCCCTGGCGCCACATTGGTTATAGTGATGCCAAAATCCTTGGTCTCCATGCGCAATGCTTCGGTAATAAGCCCCAAAGCACCTTTGGTGGCAGAATAGAACCCACGGTAGGGCAAACCCATATAACCAGCAATGGATGTAATATTTATGATAGTTCCCCCACTCTGCTTGCGCATTTGTGGCAAAACGGCTTTCATCACATGTACGGGGCCATGAAAATTGGTGTCGAAAACATGAAGTATTTCCTCGTGCGGTGTTTCTTCAATAGGGCCTGTAATACCGACACCTGCATTGTTAATCAACACATCCAACCTGTTTTCTTTGGAAATTACATAGGAAACTGCTTTTTGAATGCTTTCCACATCCTTTACATCCAACTGAACAAGTTCAAAAGTTTTAAAGTCTGGATAGTTTTTTGGATTGCGTGTAGTACCATAAACGGTAAATCCTTTTTGTGCTAAGTATGTTCCGATGGATTTGCCAATACCTGAAGAACCGCCGGTGATCAGTACAACTTTTTTATCCATGATCATCTGATTTTTGGGTACAAAAAAAGGCAAGCTACCTACATCGCACCGCTACGACCACATACCCTTGCTGCGTTCCCGCCCTGGGGGATTCTGCAGGAGCTGGTCGTGTAGGACTTGCCCGGCTGCAAATATACGACCTTTTATATTTGTGGCAATCCCAATTCATTCTTAATTTCGGTGTTTTGGATTAACGATTTATGACACAAGCAATAAGAACAATGGGCAAACTTTTTTCTATAACCGGGGCACTGCTCTTCTTTTTGGGCTGTGGCGGAAGTGCCGATTCCGCCAAACACTTTTCCATTCAGTTGGAAAACAAAAACATACAGCAAAACCAGCAAGTGGGTGTGACACTGAAGAACAAAAAGGACATTGAAATTTCCGACCTTCGTTATTATATGGACGGGAAAGAATTGCCCGTTGAAAACGGAAAATTGACCTTAGGCCTACCAACTTTGGGAAACAAAACCTTGGTGGCCAAATTTAAAATTGAGGAACAGACCGTAGCGGTTGAAAAAAAACTAAGACTACTGGCTGCCGCTGCCCCAGAAGTTTACACCTACGAGATCGTGAACAGTTATCCGCACGATACGGGTGCTTACACACAGGGACTTGAGTTTTACAAGGGAACACTTTATGAAAGCACTGGTAAACGAGGTGCTTCAACGGTAAGGAAAGTAAATTTTGAAACGGGCGAAGTCCTTCAGCAAATAAATATGGACGATTCCGTATTTGGAGAGGGAATTACTATAATGAACGACAAATTGTACCAACTTACTTGGCAAAGTGGTATGGGGTATGTGTATGATGTCTCCAACTTGGAAAAGATAAAAAACTTTAGCTATGGTAAAAGTCGTGAAGGTTGGGGGCTCTGTAACGATGGTGAAAAAATATTTAAAAGCGATGGTACTGAAAAAATATGGTTCCTAGATCCAGAGACCTTGGAAGAACAAGGCCATATTGAAATCGTGACCAACAAATCCATATTTAACAGCGCCAACGAACTGGAATATGTAAACGGTAAAATCTATGCCAATGTGTACCAAAAAGAAAGTATGATGATCATTGATGCCGCTTCCGGTGCCATTGAAGGCGTCATTAACTTTGGAGGTCTTAAAAACAAGGTGAACAAGGGGCCGGAATGGGACGAAGGAAATTCCGTGCTAAACGGTGTAGCCTATCACCCAGAGAGAGAAACATTTTTTGTTACCGGCAAAAACTGGGATAAGCTCTTTGAGGTGAAAATCCGTAAAAAGGACCAATGAAAAACTACTCGGAATCCTTTGATGTAGTACCGGATGATCTGGACGACCTTAACCATGTAAACAACATAAGGTATGTGGAGTGGATTCAGGATATTTCCAAAAAGCACTGGACGCAGGTTGCTCCCAAGGACATTAAAAAATCCATGATATGGGTAGTCCGCAACCACAACATTACCTACCACAAATCTGCCGTTTTGGGCAATACCATCCTTATAAGCACCTTTATAGCTAACAATAAAGGCCCTATTTCTACCCGTGTTGTAGAAATAAAAAACAAAGCTACCGATGATCTCTTGGTTAAAGCGGTTACCGAATGGTGCTTGTTGGATGCAAAGACTTTCCGCCCCAAAAGGGTTCCTGGAGAAATACAATCGCTTTTTGTGTAAAAAAACAACTGTTTTGTACTATGCTCGAAATTCGTCAGTTCAATTTTAGGAACGAAGCGCAAAAAAATAGTATCAAGAATCGATGAGTTTTAACACCAAAGTCTTTGCGTGCTCGATATCCTGTCTGCCGCAGTCGGACGATTTTTACTGTTGAAATCACCATAATACCCAACAGACTAAAAAACCTACAATCGTAATCCTAAAGGTTAAACAAAATCAAAGTTTTGAAAAGCTGTTTACTCATTTTTAATAAAAAAACCTGTGCATTTCATCGAATTTTATGCGAATCTTTAAAAAAGAAACAACCAAAATTTTGATGCCCACGCAACAAATCGTAATATAGTACTTAACCAAACTCAAACTAAACCTATTTGTTGAACCAATTAAACCCAAAACATCCCCTTTTTACATTTTATATTTCCCTTGATTTGATTCTATAAAAACAGTTCCTTTTCGTGATTAAATATGATGTGGAACAAGCACGCTGAACTTTAAAATTTGGTATTGTTATCCGTTTTTTAACGATTTTTTATAAGGAATTGTAAGAAAAAAGCCCGTTTTAGAGAGAAACCCATAGTTTTTTTAAGGGAAAACTGCAATGAGTTTTTTTTCTACGTTAGTAACTTGCAATCAGCATTTTGCACATGGAATACACCTATAACATAATCGACTCGGATGCCTCCTCAAAGCTTCAGTTACAGCTTTATTTGGAAGAGTATGATGACTTGGTTTGTGCCGGGGTGGAAACCAATGCTTCGGCAGGGCTCAATTCCATTTTAAAATACAATCCAGACCTTGTACTTGTAAATCTTGGGGAAGGTGGTATGGATTACTTTCAAATGGTTACCGAACTCAACCAGTATATGCAAAGCCTTCCTATTATAATAGGATATGCGAAATCCAAAAAATATGCCTATAATGCCATTAAAAGCGGTTTTTTTGATTATTGGATCTTGCCACACAACGAGTTCGATATACGCAAAACAATGCTGCGCTTAAAAAAATTACACCCAAAACAGGAGACTCCGTCCACGATTTGCTTAAAATCTTACAAGGATTATCGGTATTTGGACACCAAAAACATCCTTTACCTTAAATCTGATAATAACACCACGGATTTCTTTATGAAAGATGGCAGTGTGATAAGTGCCTTTAAAACCTTGAAATCTTTCGAAAACAAACTCCCCAAAGACTTTATCCGCGTACACCAGAGTTACATTCTCAACAGCCGTTATGTATCGCGAATCAATTATGGAAAATCCATTTGCAGTTTAAATTATGGGCGAGAGGAAGAGCTTCCTTTCTCCAAAACCTATAAAGATAAGATAGACGGCTTAAAGCAAATGCTCTCCAAAACGGCAGCAAAGGCCCTTAATTAGCAAAATTCTTGCAGATTATACAAGAATACTAGCAGATTATACAAGAATACTATCCCCTTCCCAAAAATACCCGGGCCACTAAAAATGCCACATACTTTAGCGGTACAAACTTAACATTCATACCTAAAACCTAACATTATGAAAAAAGTATTTAGCATCTTGGCCATGGCATTATTGACAGTTGGTTTCTATTCTTGTGAAACCGAAACCGACGTACAAGAAACCGAAGCCATGTTTGAGCAAATAACAGTGGATCAAAATGCTACAGATGATGACGTATCAAACCCTGATGCACGAGGAGATGACGAATAATTAAAACATGATATTTAAAATAATTACCAACTTACTGCGGATTAGTTGCTTTGTATTGGCTTTACTGGTCATGCTATTTTACCAAAGAGATGAATCATTAAATTATGTAAAAACCATTACCTTAAACCAAATCAATTCAAGGGGAAACAATCTAAAAAATACATTTCAAAACCAAATTCAGATGGGCTTTTCCAAGCAGAGCATAATACGGCTACAACAAAGCTCCAATGATACTCGTCAACTTTAGTTTGACATTCAAAAAATAGAACCCAGCCCCAAACCTAGAAGGATTTGGGGCTTTTTTGTTACCTTGGATTTATATTTGAACCAAATCAGCTTGAAAAACGGAGCCTTCATACTAATGCTAATACTTTTTTGGGGATGCGCCAGGCAAAAATCTAAAGAGGAAGTGACTGCCAGTCCACAGATAGACTCTATTCAAAAACTGTTGACTATCGCCAAAACAGCCAAAGAACTATCATTGGAAGATCGCAAAGCGTATGTAAAAGAAGCCGAATCCAAAGTCATGGAACTATCTAAGGACAGTGTTCAACTGGAACAACTATCCAAGATATCTTTGGCTTATATGCAGCTAAAAGATTCAATTAGTTTTAGAAATACAAATGGAAGTCTATTAAAAAAGGCTAAAGAAGCAAATGCAATAAAGATTTTAGGATATTCACATTGGGACTTAGCAATTTTTTTACAGACCCATGGAATTATGGACAGTGCTTTTTACAACTATAGAAAAGCATTGACAAATTTTGAGCAATTACCTGTCGATTCCACATCCCAATCACTCAGAGCACGTATGCTTTATAATATGGCAAGGGTACAAGATTCCTATAAAGATTATTTGGGAGGAGAAATCAGTGCCACCGCTGCCATTAAAATGTTTGACAAACTAGAAGATGATTACAGGTTATACAATGCGTATAATGTATTAGGGATTTTATCCAATGGCATGGGCAACAGTGAAAAGTCCATAGAATCTTATGTGAAAGCTCGAGAATATTTAAAAAGTTCTAGTAGAAGTAACAAAGATGAACTTCTTTGGCAAAACGAAAACAATATTGCAAGTGTCTATCTTAACTCTGGAAAATTTGTAAAAGCAAAACTGGCTTATACCGAATTGCTTTCTGATAAAAACTTAAAACATAAACTACCAAAAACCTATGAGAAAGCTCTGGGCAGTTTAGCATATTTAATCTTTAAAGATGATGAAGATGTTGAACAAGCAGAGAAACTTCTAAATGAAGCCTTTGCAGTTAACGTGGCAACGGGCGACCTATACGACAAGGCTCGACTCAACTACTTTTACGCCGAGGTTTTGGCCGCCAAAGGTGACACAACAAGAGCTATTTCACAAGCTAAGGAATCCTATACCATTGCAAAGGAAACCTATAACAACGACCGTTCGTTGGATGCTTTGCGGTTGTTGACCAAGTTGGACACAGCCAATGCCAACGCCTACGCTGAAGAATATTACCAACTCAACGAAGCCATTAAAGTTGAGGAACGCACCAAAAGAGATAAATTTGCCCGAATCCGAATGGAAACGGACGATATTATTGAGGAAAACCAAATCCTTACCAAAGAAAAACAAATTTGGGTGGGGGCTTCCCTACTGCTCGTTTTGTTTGGGACAACCGCTATGATCATTGTTTCGCTCTATGTAAGCAACAACCAGCTAAAATTCAAACAAAAACAGCAAGAAAGCAACCAAGAAATTTACAATTTAATGCTTTCGCAACAAGGAAAACTGGAAGAAGGAAAACAATTGGAGCAAAAACGTATTTCCGAAGAACTGCACGATGGTATTTTGGGTGAAATGCTCGGTATTCGGTTAATATTGAGCGGCCTTAACGAACGCGAAGATCAAGCTTCCATTGAGCAACGGGCAGCCCTTATCGAGAAACTACGAGAATTGGAAGAAGAAATACGGACCATTTCCCACGAGCTGAATCATGCTTCATATGAAAAATTTCATAATTTTATCGTGTCATTGGAAGATATGATTCGAGGCATCGAAAAATCTTCTGGCATTTCGTGTTCCTTTACCTATAGCGACAAGGTTGCTTGGGACAATTTGTTGGGAGACATCAAGATCAATGCTTACAGAATCATACAAGAATCGCTCAAAAACTGTGTTAAGCATGCAAAATGTCAACATGTGTCCATTTCGTTTCAAGGCGTGGACAATCAATTAAAACTCGTTATTACAGATGACGGCGTTGGGTTTGACATTAACAGAAAAAAGAAAGGAATTGGCCTTAGAAACATTATTTCGAGAACAAAAAAGATAAAAGGAGTCTTGGATATTGACAGTGAATCCGGAAAAGGCACAACAATTAAGGTAACCATCCCTGTTAAATACTTGGAATTGCAAATTCCCGAGAAAACAAACGCATTAAACGCTTAAATCCCCCAAATAAAGCAATAAACCTACCATGAAAACACTGAGAATATTAGCTATTGATGATCATGAAATGACCATGCTCGGGTATAAGTTTATACTCGAAGGCATAGAGTTTGAAGGTCATAATATTATTGTGGATACTGCAACATCTTACCAAACAGGCAAAAAACTTATTGAGGACTCTGTAAATACTTTCCGGTACGATATTTTATTCTTGGATGTGCAGTTGTTTGCACCAAACGAGGAACAACCCTACACAGGGGAAGACTTGGGCATATTGGCCCGGAAAATTGTTCCTGAAAGCAAGATTGTATTCATGTCGTCTTTCAGTGATAATTTTAGGATAAACAGTATTCTAAAATCCGTTGACCCCGACGGTTATCTGGTAAAAACGGACATAGACCCCAAAACCCTTGAAGATGCGGTGAAGACCATTATGCTAGACCCTCCCTATTATTCATCCAAAGCTCTTGGTGCCATTAGAAAGAAAATGGCCAACGACCTCGAAATTGATGAAAAAGACAAACAGATACTTTACCACCTTTCCAAAGGAACCAAGAACAAAGACCTGGAGAAATTTATCAGGCTTTCCCCTTCCTCCATTGAAAATAGAAAACGACATTTAAAAACATTGTTCGGCACTGAGAACGAAAATGATATGGCCCTAATATTGGCTGCCAAAAACAGAGGCTTTATTTAAAAAATTGACAATTGTCATGTAACAAACAGTGCATTTGTGGCTTGATTAAACCTGATAAATAATAAAAATCTTACAAAAAGAGGGAAACCCCCAGAATTTTTAAGGATTATCTATAATACTATAAAAAAGATTCATCCTAATTTTATGTTGAAAGAAAATTAGAATTCTATCAGCATGGCTTTCCCCAATAAAAACAATGGTAAAAACAACAATCTAGGCCCAAAAGTTTTTCAGGCCACAGAAGGTTTAGACGATTTTATAAAGGATCTGGAAAGATACTTTTTTGCAACTGCGAAGCTTAAATGCAAGCAAGATGTATTGAACAACCGTCTGGATTTGGTGGTGGAACTACATTTTAATTTTAGTATTTCTGATTGTCTTCGCCATTTTAACAACGGTGACTGGAGCGGTTACACTATTACCGACGAAAGTAAATCCGATATGTGCATGACAATGGCTAATGCATTGAAAAATTTAAACGAAAAAAGCACCTACCCCGCTGATATTATGGAAACATCCCTTCATTTTACGGATACTTCCATTGTCATATCCAGACTCTATCCAAATAGCATTCCAGAACATTTGGGAAAAATAATATCAATGATCAGCCAACACTTTATCTATTTCACCAAAGGATTGACAGAGATGCCCTGTGAAATTTTTGTTCCGATTTTTGAAGATACTTCCATACTTTCCAAACAACTAAGCACAAGCTATAAATGTGGATATTATAACTATTGGGGGCTATACTTTTTTGATAAAGGACAAGAACATGAAGCCTTAATATACTCCCTAAGAAAAAAGAAATTTTACGAAGAGAATATTTTCCTCTTTGAGTAGAATCCACTAGCAAATACTAAACACTGAACAAAGGTCGCGATTTCATTAAATCGTTGACCTTTTGTTTTATACCTGCTATTTTTTTCTCGTTCCCGGCATCAGTGATAATTTCATCGATAAATCCAACAATGGTCTCCATATCCTCCTCCTTGAGGCCTCTAGTAGTGATAGCGGAAGTACCAAAACGCACTCCAGATGTTATAAAAGGCGATTTATCATCAAACGGAACCATGTTTTTGTTGGCCGTAATATCTGCCTTCACCAACACTTGTTCTGCCTCCTTGCCCGAAATATCCTTGTTTCTAAGGTCAATCAACATCATGTGATTGTCCGTCCCACCAGAAATTACCTTGTAATCCTTGTCCATAAAGGCTTTGGCCATAGCAGCGGCATTTTTCTTTACCTGGACCATATAGTGTAAATATTCATCGGTAAGTGCCTCTCCAAAGGCTATTGCTTTAGCGGCGATAATATGTTCCAAAGGTCCGCCTTGGTTCCCAGGGAAAACCGCCAAATCCAACAAACCGGACATTTTTCTTAGGCTTCCGTTCTTTAGTTTGATACCAAACGGATTTTCGAAGTTCTCGCCCATCAAAATTAGGCCTCCACGGGGCCCACGCAAGGTTTTGTGCGTGGTGGTGGTAACAATATGGCAATATGGAATGGGGTCGTTCAAGATTCCCTTGGCAATCAATCCGGCAGGGTGTGAAATATCGGCCAAGAGCAAAGCCCCAACACTATCTGCAATTTCTCGGAATCGTTTAAAATCCATATCCCTGGAATAAGCGGATGCCCCTGCAATGATCAATTTGGGCTTTTCCTTATCGGCAATCTCTTGGATTTTATCATAGTTCAACAAGCCTGTTTCCTCGTCCACCCCATAAAAAACAGGGTTGTATAATTTTCCAGAGAAATTAACAGGAGAGCCATGGGTAAGGTGACCTCCGTGTGACAAATCGAAACCTAATATGGTATCTCCTGGGTTAAGGCAGGCATGATACACCGAGGCATTGGCCTGTGAACCCGAGTGCGGTTGAACATTGGCATAAACAGCCCCGAACAATTCCTTGGCACGGTCAATGGCCAACTGCTCCACTTGGTCCACTACTTCGCAACCACCATAATAGCGCTTTCCTGGGTATCCTTCGGCATATTTGTTCGTAAGCACGGAGCCAGCAGCTTCCATTACCTGTGGACTTACAAAGTTTTCGGAAGCTATCAGTTCAATGCCTTCCAACTGTCTGTCTTTTTCTTGCGCTATCAGTTCAAAAATCTTGTGGTCTCGTTGCATGTTGCCCATTGTTTAATTAAGGGCGTAAAATTACGAATTGAAAGGGGATTTTCATTCATAAAAAAACAATTGGAACTTAATTTTATTAAACGACAATTAACAATTTTTAAAACAACCCATTCCCCTACTAGTATTGGTTTTTCAAGCTTTTTACCCAAAATATACTACCGTTCACGCTTTTACGTTTTAAGATTGAGGATTTTTGGCACAGCTATTGAATTCCCAAAAATACCAATCCATAAAGTTGACCAGTATGAAAAGATTTATACTCTTAACCGCAATCATAGTTTTTAGTGCCTGTAGCGGCGTAAAAAAAACCCAAGAGGCCATCAACACGGGCAATTATACCGCGGCGATTAACAAGGCCATTAAAAATCTTGCAGAAAACAAGACCAAAAAGGGCCATCAGGAATATATTGTTCTACTTGAAGATGCATTTGCGAAAAATACGGCAAGGGAGCAACAGGAAATTTCCTTTCTGCAGAATGATGGCAATCCTACCAACTTGGAGACCATATACAATAAATATTTGCAGTTGAAGCAGATTCAACAGCGCATTAGGCCATTATTGCCGTTGTACATTAATGATGAAGGCAGGAATGCCAAGTTTAATTTTGTAAACTACGACAACAAAATTTTGGATACCAAAGACAACCTTTCCGAACATTTGTACCAAAATGCCTTGAGCTTGTTGTCCTCGGCCAAATACAAAGCCGATTATAGGAATGCCTACGAAGATTTAAAATATTTACAAGAAATAAATCCAGGGTATAAGGAAACCATTGCAAAAATGGATGAAGCCTATAACAAAGGGTTGGAATTCGTAAGGGTGGAAATTGCAAACCAAACCCAACAGATTATTCCAGAGCGATTGGAATCGGAACTTTTGGATTTTAATGCTTTCGGAATCGAAAACTTCTGGTTGCAGTACCATACCAATCCACTTTCCAATGTCCAATATGATTACGCCATGAACTTGGATTTTATGGAAATCAATGTGTCCCCAGAGCGAATCAACGAAACCCAGGTAATCAAGGAAAAACAAATTAAAGATGGGTGGGAATATCTAGTGGACCGTGATGGCAACGTGGTAAAAGATAGTTTGGGCAACAAGATAAAAGTGGACAAGATGCGGACCGTTACTTGTAAATTGTTCCAATTTACCCAAACCAAGAGCGCACAAATTGGGGCCAAAGTAAGTTTCACAGACTTGAGGAGCGGGCAGGAAATCAATTCCTATCCCCTATCCAGCGAATTTATATTTGAGCACATTTTCGCCAATTATCAAGGTGATAAAAGAGCGTTGGAAAGCGATTTATTGTTGTACCTAAACGCTAGGGAAGTCCCATTCCCCTCCAACGAACAAATGGTTTACGATGCCGGGGAAGACCTCAAACTACGTCTCAAGAACATCGTCTCCAAATATCAGTTCAACTAAAGACAATGTTAAATCGAGCGCAGTCGAGATGCTTTAAGTTCTCGACTGTGCCCGAAATGACATAAACTACTTTGTTTTTATTTATAGATACTGTGTAAAATCCTTATCCGCAATGGCACCATGCGAAGTATGAAAAACAGCCTCACCGTTTTTTATCACCAATAATTGGGGAGATTCGTGTCGAACACCAAACTTATCTTCAATTGCATTGGATACATCCCTATGGTGCTGAATCGTCAAAAAATAAAGGTCTATGTCCAAATCTGTGTCGTACCTTTCCGAAAACATATTCAACACCATTCTGCTAATGCCGCAAGTGCTGGAGTGCTTGTAAATCACTTGTGCTTTACTTTTTGAGTTTTCCACAATTGTTTCCAACTGGGCCGTGGACTCCAATTGAATCCAAGGCAATTCTTTCTTTTCCTTAACGGTTTTATCCTTCTTCCCGAAAACGCTGTCAAATATTCCCATGTTGCAAATTTATAAGATAAGTCGTGAGCGAACAAAAAGCTTACAACTGACTAAATGTCCTGTGTTTGTTGAATTTACAAGACATTTTGACGGTGTGGATGCATTGGTAGGGTTGTTGACATATTAGAGGAAAACGATGACTATGAACTTTAATAATTTTACAATAAAATCACAGGAAGCCATTCAAAGGGCCCAGCAATTGGCCCAAGAATTTGGACACCAACAAATCGAAAACGAACACTTGTTCAAGGCCATTGCCGAGGTCGATGAAAACGTGTTGCCTTTCATTTTGAAAAAATTGAACGTTAACACCAACCTCATCAACCAAATATTGGACAAGGAACTTCAAAGCTTTTCAAAAGTTTCGGGAGGGGAAATAATGCTTTCCAGAGAAGCTGGAAAAACCGTCAACGAAGCGAGCATCGTTGCCAAAAACATGGGCGATGAATACGTTTCCGTTGAGCACTTGTTATTGGCCATTTTCAAGTCCAAAAGCAAAATTGCGCAAATCCTAAAAGATCAAGGCGTAACCGAAAAAGATTTGAAAGCTGCCATTCAAGAACTGCGCAAGGGCGGTAAGGTCACCTCGCAAAGTGCCGAGGAAACCTATAACTCACTGGACAAATACGCAAACAACCTCAACCAAATGGCCGACAGCGGCAAATTGGACCCCGTAATAGGTAGGGACGAGGAAATCCGTAGGGTATTGCAAATTTTGTCCAGACGTACCAAAAACAACCCGATGCTCGTGGGTGAGCCCGGAGTGGGTAAAACTGCCATTGCCGAAGGACTGGCACACCGAATTATTCAAGGTGATGTACCCGAAAACCTTAAGGATAAAGTGATTTATTCCTTGGATATGGGAGCACTCATTGCTGGAGCCAAATACAAAGGGGAGTTCGAGGAACGTCTAAAGGCAGTAATCAAAGAAGTGACTTCATCAGATGGGAACATTGTCCTCTTTATTGATGAAATCCACACCTTGGTCGGAGCTGGTGGCGGACAAGGAGCGATGGATGCCGCAAACATCCTGAAACCTGCCTTGGCCCGTGGTGAATTGAGAGCCATTGGTGCAACCACATTGGACGAGTACCAAAAATATTTTGAAAAGGACAAAGCCTTGGAGCGTAGGTTCCAAAAGGTTGTGGTGGACGAACCCGATACCGAGAGTGCCATTTCCATTCTTAGGGGTATCAAGGAAAAATATGAAGCACATCACAAGGTCCGTATTAAAGATGATGCCGTAATCGGCGCCGTGGAGCTATCGCAACGTTACATTACCAACAGGTTTTTGCCCGACAAGGCCATTGATCTTATGGACGAGGCCGCTTCCAAACTTCGAATGGAAATCAATTCCAAACCCGAGGAATTAGATGTGCTGGACAGAAAAATAATGCAGTTGGAGATTGAGATAGAAGCCATTAAAAGGGAAAACGACACCTCTAAATTGAAAACCCTGAATTTGGATTTGGCCAACCTTAAAGAAGAACGCAACGAAATATTTGCCAAGTGGGAAAGCGAAAAAACCGTGGTGGACAATATCCAAAAAACAAAAGAGGCTATTGAAAACTATAAGGTTGAAGCAGAACGTGCCGAGCGAAATGGGGATTACGGAAAAGTGGCCGAGCTGCGCTACGGTAAAATCAAGGAAGCACAGGAAAAGCTGGAAAAACTACAGGATGAACTGGCAGAGCAGCAAACCGCAGGTACTTTGATCAAAGAAGAAGTAACTTATGAAGATATTGCCGAAGTAGTGGCCAAATGGACCGGTATTCCCGTTAACAAGATGATGCAGAGCGAGCGCGAAAAACTGCTGAAACTGGAAGACGTGCTTCACAAACGCGTCGTTGGTCAAGACGAGGCCATTATCGCTGTTTCCGATGCTATCCGAAGGAGCAGAGCGGGCTTGCAGGATGCCAAAAAACCAATTGGTTCCTTCTTGTTCCTAGGTACTACCGGCGTTGGTAAGACCGAGCTGGCCAAAACCTTGGCCGCCTATCTGTTCGATGATGAAAATGCCATCACACGAATAGATATGAGCGAATACCAAGAACGTCACTCCGTGAGCCGATTGGTTGGTGCACCTCCAGGATATGTGGGTTATGATGAAGGCGGACAGTTGACAGAAGCGGTGCGCAGGAAACCCTATTCTGTAATATTATTGGATGAAATTGAAAAAGCACACCCAGATACCTTCAACATACTATTACAGGTGTTGGATGAAGGTAGGTTGACCGACAATAAAGGCCGGGTGGCAGATTTTAAGAATTCCATCATTATTATGACCAGTAATATGGGTAGCCACATTATTCAAGAGAAGTTTGAAGATACCATAGACTTGGAAAGTGCTTCGGAGTCTGCACGAGTGGAAGTGTTGGGATTGCTTCGCAAGACCATCCGACCCGAATTCTTGAACCGCATTGATGACATCATTATGTTTACTCCATTGAGCAAATCTGATATTCAGGATATTGTAGGGCTTCAATTGGACAACTTAAAGAAAATGCTGACCAAGCAAAATATCACCTTGGATGCCACCGAAGAGGCAATAGACTATTTGGCCGCAAAAGGTTTTGACCCTCAATATGGTGCACGACCTGTAAAACGATTGATTCAAAAAGAAGTATTGAACAACCTTTCCAAAGAGTTGCTCTCAGGAAAAATAACTACTGATAGCATTGTACTCCTAGACTCTTTTGATGATCAATTGGTATTTAGAAATCAAGATGAACTTGTAGAGTAAGTTCTCAAAATACATTTCAGTCAGTAAAAACCTCTCCCATAACTTTTTGGGGGAGGTTTTTTAATTCTTTCACAATCTCAAACCATATCCTTAGAAATTCGCAATAATGAATGTCTATTATATTTAAATCCTTATTTTAGCTTCAAAACCAAACCCTAAATATGCCACTAATTATTGCCGTTCTAGGTATTTTATTGCTCTTCTTGCTTATTGCCAAATTCAAACTCAATGCCTTCCTATCCTTCATTATCGTATGCCTCTTTGTAGGCATTTTTCAAGGGATGGAACTGCAAAGTCTGGTACAATCCATTCAACGAGGTATTGGTAACACCTTAGGTTTTCTGGTTTTAATACTTGGGCTTGGTGCCATGTTGGGGAAATTGGTCGCCGATAGTGGGGCTGCACAACAAATCACCACACAACTCGTGGCCAAATTTGGGGTAAAGCACGTCCAATGGGCCATGGTGGTCACTGGATTTATCGTGGGAATACCTATGTTCTACTCCGTTGGCTTTGTTATTTTGATCCCCTTGGTATTTACCATAGCATTTTCCACGGGACTGCCCTTGCTTTATGTAGGATTGCCAATGCTCACCTCTTTATCGGTTACGCATGGGTATCTCCCGCCCCACCCTGCTCCTACGGCCATCGCAGCCATGTTTAATGCGGATATTGGAAAAACATTGTTGTACGGACTCATCGTAGCTGTTCCCGCCATTATCGTGGCTGGTCCGTTGTTTGCACGTACGATCAAAAAAATTGAGGCCAAACCCTTAAAGGAATTTTACAACGCAGAACCCATTCCTGAAGATGAACTGCCATCGACAGCAGTTAGTATTTTAAGCGCGCTCTCCCCTATTATCTTTATTGGAATAGGTATTGGAGCCGAACAATTCTTGGAAGAAGGACTGCTACGGAACATACTAAGCTTTATCGGCAATCCAGTGATTGCTTTGCTGCTTTCTGTCCTAATCGCCATCTACTCCTTAGGGCTGGCCAAGGGTAAAGAAATGAGTACCCTTATGAATTCGCTCTCTGCTTCGGTTTCCAGTATTACGATGATCCTATTGATCATTGCAGGGGCTGGGGCTTTAAAAGAAGTTTTGATAGATAGTCAAGTAAGCGATTATATCGCAGATAGCCTTAAGGGTTCAAGCATATCACCTCTGGTACTGGCATGGCTTATTGCCACCGCCATACGAGTAAGTGTGGGTTCGGCCACCGTAGCAGGACTTACGGCAGCGGGGATTGTACTCCCATTGGCTTCCGGTACGGGCACCAGTCCAGAATTAATGGTATTGGCCATTGGTTCAGGAAGTTTGATGCTCTCCCACGTCAACGATACGGGCTTCTGGATGTTCAAGGAATATTTCAACCTGTCCGTCAAAGAAACCCTTTCCACCTGGACCGTCATGGAAACCTTGGTCGGCGTTATGGGACTCTTGGGTGTTTTGGCCATCAACAGTATAATCTAACAATATAATTTATGGAAAAATCACCATCGCAACGTATGGAAGCGTTAAACCTTCAATTGCCTCCTGCCCCGTCTCCTGCAGGAGTTTACCGACCCGTTTTAGTGGTCGATAACTTTTTGTACGTATCGGGCCAAGGCCCTGTTAATCTTGATGGCTCCTTAATGACGGGCAGAGCCGGCGATGACCTCGATGCAGAACAGGCAAAATTGGCAGCCAGACAAGTCGGTTTGACCATGTTATCTACTATTACTACGCATTTTGGGAGTTTAGACAAAATCAAAAGAATGGTGAAAGTATTGGGAATGGTAAATTGTACGCAAGATTTTGGCCAGCATCCTTATGTAATCAATGGTTTTAGTGAATTGATGGCGGATGTCTTTGGAAAAGAAAACGGTATTGGGGCACGGAGTGCCGTAGGTATGATGCTCCCGGGAAATATTGCCGTAGAAATTGAAGCCATTTTTGAACTTCACCCTTAAAAAAGTATATGTTCATATTTGATGCGCATTTAGACTTGGCCATGAATGCCTTGGAATGGAACCGCGACCTTACCCTTCCCGTTTCGGAAATTAGGGAACGTGAGGAAGGAATGAGCGACAAACCAGACCGAGCTAAGAACACCGTATCCCTTCCAGATATGCGAAAAGGCAATATTGGGCTTTGCATGGCCACACAAATTGCTCGTTACGTAAAAAAGGGAAGCCCAATACCCGGTTGGAATTCACAGTATCAAGCTTGGGCGCAGACCCAAGGCCAATTGGCATGGTACAAAACTATGGAAGAAGCCGGTGAGATGGTTCAAATCAAGGACAAGGAAGGTTTGGAGAAACATCTCAAGCTTTGGAGTAGTGATGAACCAAAAAAACCAATCGGATACATTTTAAGTTTAGAGGGCGCCGATTCCATTTTAGACTTGAGCTATTTGGAAAAATCTTGCGAATCTGGACTAAGGGCCATTGGTCCCGCGCACTATGGTCCCGGTATTTATGCCCACGGGACGGATTCTGTAGGGGGGATTGGACAAAAGGGTCGTGAATTGCTCAAAAAAGCGGAGCAACTCAACCTGATTTTGGATGCCACCCATCTATGCGACAAAAGCTTTTGGGAAACTATGGATGTGTACAACGGTCCAGTTTGGGCCAGCCACAACAATTGCAGGGCATTGGTGGACCACAACCGCCAATTTTCCGATGAACAAATCAAGGAACTCATTAGCAGGGATGCTGTAATCGGCGTTGCTTTGGATGCTTGGATGATGGTACCCAATTGGGTCCGTGGCAAATCAACCCCAAAAGAAATGGATGTAACCTTGGAAATTGCCGTTGACAATATTGACCACATTTGTCAATTGGCAGGCAACACCGATCACATTGGCATTGGAACCGACTTGGACGGAGCTTTTGGGAAAGAACAGAGTCCATGGGATTTGGAAACTATTGCCGACCTTCAAAAAATTCCAAATCTTTTGAGAAAAAGAGGTTACAGTGGGTTGGATATTGAAAAAATCATGAGTCAAAACTTTATCTCCTTCTTGAGAAAAGTTTGGAGGTAAAAAGATGGTCGGTAGTTGATTTGTTCGCTTTAGATTAATAAAGCCAACCCAATTACTCCAAAATTCGGTCAAAAAACAACAAGAAACCTGTTAAAATAAAGGCTTTTGCCTTTTTTAATACCAAAGGGTATTTGATTTTTTATATCTTAGATTCGACCAACAGCAACCCACAAAATGACCAAGAAAGCAGAAAGAACCACAGCTTACATTATTGAGACCGTAGCTCCTATTTTCAACAAGCATGGTTACATCGGTACAAGTATGAGCGACCTTACTGAAGCCACCGGCCTTACCAAGGGTGCCATTTACGGGAATTTTGAAAACAAAGAAGCCTTGGCGCTTTCCGCCTTTGAGCGCAACAGGAGCTTATTGCTTCAAGAAATTGACAACAAACTGGAAATCGGTGTTGAAGCATTCGATAAATTATTTTCCCTATTGAGTTTTTACAAACAGTATGATGTTTTCACGCTTCCCCTTGGTGGATGCCCCATATTGAATGTTGGAGTGGATGCCCAAGGCAACAATAAACTCCTGGCTGCTGCGGTGAAGGAAACTATTAAAGAAATTGAAGGTAAGATTGCCCTAGTTTTGGAGAACGGCGCAAAAAAGAATGAAATCCGTCTTCCTGTACCTCCTTTGCAATTTGCAAAGCAATTGTTTACCATGATTCAAGGTGCAGTTGCCATGAGTACCATGACCCAGGACCGAAAATATTTGGTCAACACTATCACCTATTTGGAGTATTTGGTGAAGCAGGAACTTAAAAAGTAAATCAATTTCCTTTCACTCTAAAGATCCAAGTCTTGTCGTCGTACTTGCCAAAAAACTTGCTGTCGCGGGCTTTTCTGGCCTCTTCCATGGTATTGTAGCGCTCCAAATACACATAATTGTATTTATTGAAGCTTCTGTAAAAAGACTTTGGCTCCAAACCTTGCTCCCTAAGGGTCTTCATAAAATTATCGAAGTACCTTTTGGTCCCGTAAACATTGGCAATCAAATAGAAGCCAGGCACTAGTCCGTCCTCGCTTTCCATCTCCTCATACCTTTCGTTGGGTCGCACCACTACTTTTTGGTGCTGTAGGCGAGCAATGCTGTCTTTTTCGCGCTGTAATTCCAGTTCTTTCTTAATTCGTTGTACTTCGGCCAACGAATCCTTTTCACGTTGCAATTTTCTCCTTGCTTCAAGTTCTCGTTGTTCTTGTTCCCTGCGCTGTTGCACGATTTCTTCCTCCCTTCGCTTTGCTTCTTCATCTTCTTTAGGTTCGGGCAAAATCTCTTCAGGTTCCTCGGGTGGCACTTTATCTTTAGATTTTGTTTTTCCAAAATGATAGGAGGCAACAATCTCTATTGTGGGATCTTCTTCACTCAATAAATCATCGGTACCAAATTCCATCAGCCCACCAACAGAGAATGCATTGGATATGGTAACACCCAATCCGCTAGAGATCCCATAAAAACTATTGTATCCTCCTTGAACCCAGAATTTTGATGTGGAGAACAATCCATTCAAACCAAATTGGGTATCGCCATTGGGAACTGATTTAAGGTAAAGCACAGGTCGCACATAGCTATCCCCCAAACTTTCGGATAGCATCACAGGAAAATCATTGCTAAGGGTCCCTATCAGACTCTGAAAACTCTCCATACTTTCTCTATTATTACCAGAAACATTAAAACCAATGGCATTCTCAAAAGCCAATCCTGCGCTAAATTGGTTGACCAGCAAGCGTAATCCAGGTGAAAATTGAACTTTAAAGCCCTCGAAATCTTCCAAGGCTATGGGGTCTACCACATCTCCTTGAACAAATTGTTCATCCGCTACGGTCTGTTGAAAAGCAAATATATTCAACCCCGCCATTAAGCTCACCCCCTCATCCAGTTCAAAAGTTTGCGCAAATGTCAAATTTGCACCTGTATAGAGAAATACCCCTGTATTGTGTTGCAAAAAGCCTGCCGAGGCAACCGAAGCCGAATTTAATTGATGTGTGTAATTGGCAAAAATGGATGTTGGGTCACCATCTATACTTTGCCATTGCCAACGGGTCCAAACGGAAAGGGAATTCGGGGTGTTCCAATCCAAAGCGTACGTGGGATTGAACAAACTGGCATTGAATTGCGTAAGTGAGTGTTGTCTAAAATCGGATGGCAAAACAACCTCTTGACCCCAAATTGTGTTGTAAATCACCAATAAAACCAGAGAAACCAAAAACTTAGGCATACAAGAAAATGAAAATTAAACGTTACTTTTAAAACCGAATAACAAAAATATACGGGAACTTTGAATAGAACTATGCGAACCATCAAACCTCTAATTGCCCTTGCAATTATACTCGTTGGAAGTATTGGCTGCAAAAAAGATACAAAAATTGTAGAAGACCCTGTTATTTCCACTTTCTATTTTATTAGGCATGCCGAAAAAGACAGAACCGACCCAGAAAATCCGGACCCAGAACTAAACCAAAATGGACTGGACAGGGCCATTCGATGGGCCGAGGTGTTCGACCCCATTCCTTTGGATATGGTTTATTCAACGAATTATGAGCGTACTTCAATGACGGCAGCGCCTACATCGATAAAAAAAGATATTGACATTAAGTATTACGACCCAAATGCTTTGGATATTGAAGAGTTTAAGCTTGCAAACGAAGGCAAAAATGTGTTGGTGATAGGCCATAGCAACACCACCCCTATGCTCGTGAACAAAATAATAGGCTTGGAAAAATACGACCAAATGGACGATACGGACAACAGCAGTCTCTTTATTGTTCGGATCATTGATGGAGTGCCCACGGATATCCGTCTAAAAATGGACTAGTTTTTCTCAACAGAAATGTTTTTGAGCTCTATTTTGGACAGCAACTCCAACCCACCTTCGTTATATAACAGGCCAATTTCTAAAATACCTGTTTCTTTTTCTTTGGGTTTATAATTCTCATAATCCACAAAACGGATACCATTTACGTAACGCTCATTGTAGGCTTTTCTGAAACGTTGCCCACCCCCATCAGTATGGAAGTCATAAGCCAGGTAATTGGGCTTAAAAGTTTCTAAATCGAACCAATACAAGTACGTGTCCTCATAGTCGTCGCCCCCGCCCTGTTGGTCAAAAGTTACTTTTACTTTGTAATATTCCTTGTCCTCGATGGTTTCTTTGCCCAAAAGCTCCTTATTTACCGCGGCATCGTTTAAACCATAGGGCAACCGCACAAAATAATGGACCGAATTTACCGAGTTGGCATATTTTATGGCCATGGTATCGTGCACCATAACAAGGGAATCGTTCACATATCTTTCAAAATCATTTCCACGCTTCACATCGGTGATGGTTGTTGTGGAATCCGCTTCAAAAATTCGTTTGAACACTCTTTGTCCATCAATATTTTCAGAGATGTATTTTCTATCTCTAAAGTCGAAAGATACTTTATGGCTATTGAACAGTTTTCCGCCACTATCGGCAATGGAATTGTCAATAATTTCTTGGGCCGTCAATGCTTTCTTGGATTCTTGTTTGCATCCAATGGCAAAAACAAGCAATAGGGGGATTAAAATTCGTTTCATAAGGTTGCTTTGATACTTATTCGTAAAATCTACCATAACATTACGATTTTCTTGGCAAAGAGTTTATATTTTTGTCCACGATGCAGAAAAATATCAACATAAAAAATAGAAGGGCCCGATTTGATTACGAAATTTTGGACACCTATACGGCAGGGATAGTATTGGGTGGCACCGAAATAAAATCGCTCCGATTGGGTAAAGCTTCCATTTCACAAAGCTTTTGTGAATTCAATGACAAAGGCGAACTTTTTGTGGTCAATATGCAGATTGATGAATACAGCCACGCAAGTCATTTTAATCACGCCCCCAAGGCTATACGTAAATTGTTGCTCAACAAACGGGAGCTAAAAAAGCTTCAAAAGGAGGTTGCCACTACGGGGCTCACCATTGTTCCGCTCAAGGTTTTTATCAATGATAGAGGTCTCGCCAAAATGAACATTGGCCTCGCCAAGGGTAAAAAACTATACGACAAACGGGAAACCATCAAAAGTCGGGACAGCAAACGAAATCTGGACCGAATCAAAAAGAGTTTTAACAACTAAAATGTTGGGTGTTGGAAGTTGGAAGTCAGTATAGAGTGCGCTGTCAGCAATAATTCCTGCCTTTAATGTTTACCTGTCGTTTCAAATTTCAGGTTACTGCCCACTGCATTATTCGATTGTTTTGTTATTGGGTTATTTATATTTGAACTTAAACTTGACACTAGAGCTTGCACTTGATGATTGCCTACTGCTACTGTCAACTGCCTACTCTGTTGTTTTGGTCATTTTGTTGTTGGGAGTCAGAAGTCGGAGGTCGGAAGCACGAAGAAAGAAATTCAAGAGCACAATCTATTAGTGGTCATTCGTGAAATCCGTGTCAATTAGGCACATTCAGAAGTAGTGTAATTATTTGATTATCAGATAATTAATTCGTATATTTAGGTATAACAAAACCCCGAAAATGAGTCTCTAGCTCGAAAAACGGGGTTTTTTTAATCTTCAAGTATGCACAAATTACGAAGAATATCCGATTTTCAGCACACCTTTTTCTTTTTCTTCCCAAACAGAACAATTTGACATCTTTTACGATCGCTTCCTTAGGAGCGATCTGGGGAAGATCTATCGGGGGGTTCCCTGGGATGACCTGGTGAGATCCTTTGGGCTCAAGGAATCCAAAAAGGGCCCT